>CAMCSJ010000082.1 GCA_945878005.1 Rickettsia typhi
TAATTTAAATTTTTAAGATCGGAAATTTAAATCAAGAAATCGCCTTTTTATAAATTTTATTTTAATTACCTCTCACCCCTCCCCTTACATCCCTACAATTTTTTAAAATTATTGCAACCCTCTCGGGCTCTAAGCTCCCCCCTTGAGGGGGAGCAGGCGAGCGAATCGCAACGGTAGTTGCGGTTTGGGAGCTGACGGGGGGTCATAAAGCTAGATTATAGCATGAGATAATGCAAGATACTCGATCTTCTCCCTCGCCCCACGCAAGTGGGGAGAGGGTTGGGGTGAGGGGTTAGAAGAAAAAAAGGTACCAGGTTACTTTTTAGGTTTTTAGGATTTAAAATCTAAATCAAGAAATCGCCATTTTATAAATTTTATTTTAAAAACCCCTCACCCCAACCCTCTCCCCGCAAGGCGGGGAGAGGGAGAGGCTAAACTATCCTCTCCCCACTTACGTGGGGCGAGGGAGTAGATCGAAATCTTGTTAGATCCCCATGCAAATAATGCTTTACGACCCCCCACGATTTAGAAGGACTTAACTACCGTTAAGCCCTTCTAAATCTGCTCCCCCTCAAGGGGGGAGCTTAGAGCCCGAGAGCTTAGAGACTATTTCATGAAATTGTAGGGATCTAAGCCCTCAAGGGGGGAGCTAGGTGCTCGAAGGTTTTTGTGAGTTTGTGAAAATTTGTAGGGATTTAAGACCCTCTCCCCACTGGCGTGGGGCGAGGGAGTATATCGAGAATAAAAAATACCAATACTCTTTCTTAATTTTTTCCAAAAGAAAATAATTTTTGTAAAACTGATTTTTTCTTTTTATCCTGATAATTGCGATCGTCAAATTTACGGCGATCATATCGGCGATTATTGCGTCTGCGATCATTATTGTTATTATCACGAGTTTTTTTGTGATGATGATTTTCGTTTCGCTCATTGTGATTGCGATCATTTTCAACCGAATCTTCATCTTGCAAATTATCAAGATAAGTCTTTTCAATATTGAGTTGATTGACTTTTCCAGTGGTAACTTGCATATCGAATTCTCTTTTCTCTTCATCAGAAAGGCTTTTGCGTTTTTTTATTGTAAAACCTTGGCTACCAATATCATCGGCAGGATGCATAAAAATATGAATATTATAATTTTTTTCAGTGCTAATAATTTCGGTTTTTTTGAAATTCATAATGTAAGCAATCGCTTCAGCACTGGTGTAAATGTAAATAACTCCCGCTTGTTTATCGCTACAAGCATGACGAATTGCTCTTAAAATACTCACTGCCATAATTTCAATCGAGCGAACATATCCCGTTCCACTACAATGTTTACAAGGTTCAGTAATGGTTTCAAAAAAACTCGCTCCCAATCTTTGACGAGACATTTCTAGCAATCCAAAAACGCTAATTCTGCCCAATTGAATTCGAGCTCGATCATTTTGCAATGCGTCGCGAAGAGTTCTTTCAATATTACGACGATTTTTTTGATCATACATATCGATAAAATCGATGACGATTAATCCAGCTAAATCGCGGATTCGCAATTGTTTGGCAATTTCTTTGCTAGCTTCCAAATTGGTCATGTAAGCAGTTTCTTCAACTCCGCTTTCTTTGGTTGCCCTTCCTGAGTTAACATCGATTGCAACTAATGCTTCAGTATGGTCAATTACAATTGATCCACCCGATGGTAAATTAATTTGCTTTTCGTAAAGTGCTGAGATTTGTTGTTCAACGCGATATTTGTTAAAGATGGGAATTCGATCATCATGAAGTTTGATATTGTGATTGAAATTTGGCATGGTGAGTTTTACAAAACTCATCACCGTTTCAAATGACTCTTCACCTTCAACGATAACTTCATCAACATTTTCATTATAGATATCGCGAATACAGCGTCTAATCACATCATCTTCAGCGTGAATAAAAGTTGGAGCCTTGGAAGTAAGAGATGCATCTTTGATATTATCCCATAATCGATTGAGATATTCGCAATCACGTTTGATATCTTCGGGCTTTTTTCCAACTCCAGCAGTACGAATAATGATTGATCGATCATTGCCAATATTGATTTCATTTAGGATTGATCGTAAAATTTTGCGATCACGGAAATTATCGACCTTCTTAGAAACTCCACCTTTATTGGGAGTATTTGCCATTAAAACGCAATATTTTCCTGCGATGGAAATGTAGGTGGTCATTGATGCGCCTTTATTTCCACGCTCTTCTTTAACCACTTGCACCAAAACTAATTGATTAGGTTTGATTACTTCTTGAATGTTAAATCTTTTGTAAATTGAGTGAATATTGCCTTGATATCCTGCAGTTTCATCTTCTACAGAATAAGCTCCCGTACTGAATGATTCTTCCTTATCATCATCATTGAAATTATCTTTTGGAGTTGGATTTTGCTGATAGTGACTATCCTCATCTTCAAAGCGATTTGAATTTTGTGAATTATTTAATTCTTTAAGTTTTTGTCTTTCTGATTCTGAAATTTGATAATAATCGGGATGAATATCGCCAAAGGGCAAGAAGCCATGGCGATCCGATCCATAATCCACAAAACAAGCTTGTAATGATTGCTCAACCCTAGTAACTCTAGCGAGATAAATATTGCCTTTAATTTGTTTTATCGCTAATGCTTCGCGATCAAAATCTTGGAGAATCCCGTTTTGGAGAACTGCAACGCGCCTTTCTTCGCGATATGCACCATCAATAATTATTGAAGTTTGTTGTTTAGTCATTGTTGTTAAGTATTTTAGCAACAAATAACAGCTAGTTTATTCTCAATAAAATTAAATATTATTTTAATTTTAAATGAATTAAATTTTTGCTCCTAAAATTTAATAAATCTGGGTAATTATTTTTGGATTGGATGAGCATTTGAATTTTGTTAAATTTAATTACTAACTTTTTAATTTTTTAAAAAGGCATATAAAGCCAAAAAATAAGCTAGCAACAATTGAATTATAAAATTTGAAAATAAAAAAACTGGAATTTGTTAAATTAATTGTTTAAAGTTTTAAGGATCTTAATTCTGGCGATAACGCTCAAATTTTAAATGAAATTGATCCTAAACTTTTTGTAAAATAAAGCATCTATCAAAAATAAAGTCGATAGATTTTTAAAAAATATGCTAATAAAATAAAAAGCTATATCAAACTTAGATTATCTTGTAATCTTTTATTTTGCTAGTTTTTTTTTAAAAAATCTTAATAGTTTCTTAGGCCTGTCTTAGGCTTGATATAAGCCAATCGCGATAAGATTCATCGATATTATTTATTTTAGTTGAAATGATTTGGGGAATTTCATAGCTGTGATTTTTTTTAATTAGAAAACTTATTTCACCAAAAAATTTTTCTTGAGTTTTTATTTTTAAAATAATTTCTGTGCTTTTAGTAATTTTACCTTGCCAAAAATAATTACTTGTGATTTCTTGTAATTCAATGCATCCAGCAATTTTTTTATCAAGTAAAATTTTAGAAATTTTATTGGCAAGATCAATTGATGGAGTTGAAGTTTCAATAATTATAAAATCTTCTTGATTTTTTTTAATCATATTTTTTAAGTTAAAATGAAAAAAGTTTTTGCTCATCGCGGATTTACTTTTGATGAAAATAATCCCCAAAATAAAATTGATCAAAATTCTCTAGCAAGCCTAAAGAACGCAGTTAATCATGGTTTTAAAGCGATAGAATTTGACATTTGGTATTTTAATTCGCAACTAGTTTTATCTCACGATCAACCTAATTTATCAAATTATCAAACTTTGGCAAAATTTAGCGAATATTTTATTTATGGCAATCAATTAGATTATTGGCTGGATTTTAAAAATCTTGATGAAACCAATATTAACAATGTTTTAAACCTTGTTGAATCGCAAATTAATTTCGCAAAAATTAATTTAGAAAAAATTTTTTTTGCACCTTATTGCACTGATTATTTTTTATCTCAAAAAATTTTTTTTAACTTTAGAAAAATTTTTGGAAATGAAATTAAGATGGTTGCAGTAGCTGATAATATTCAACAAATTCCTAATTTACTTGAATTTGTTGTAAAAAATAATGTTAAATATCTTT
Source organism: Rickettsia typhi (assembly GCA_945878005.1). Taxonomy (GTDB): domain Bacteria; phylum Pseudomonadota; class Alphaproteobacteria; order Rickettsiales; family UBA1997; genus CAILUF01. The sequence continues at coordinate 4,068 of CAMCSJ010000082.1, forward strand.
CAATTAATTATAAATTAATTAATGAAGATTTAATTGCTAAATTTAAAGATCAAAATATTCTAGCATGGACTATCAATGATCAACAAATCCTTAATAATTTAGCAAGATTAGGAATAAAATATTTTGCAACTGATAAGATTTTAATTTAATTATTTTAAAATTAAAAAATTATTTAAATCATCATAAAACTTATTTACAGTTATTCATTATGATTAATTATTGTTAAATTAAAATATTTAAAATTAAATGAGAAATCAAATAGCTTCAAATTCAGCTTATTTTAGCACAGAAGGAACATCGCTTAAGTTAATAAGAGATGATGTTGATCATGCACTTGAAGATTTTAAACCCAATCAATTTCAAGCAACTCATGAATTAGTTGGAAGCGTTTATGGTGTTGATCCTGCTTCAATAGCTCATGGAACTAATTTAGGCTATAATACAGGAAGAAATAGCGAAGGAATAGCCCATTATAATGTTCTTAATCCAAGAAATGGCAGGAATATTCATGATATCAAAACAGAAAGAGATATAACAGTTAATGTTGGATACCTTCTTGAGCAAGATATATTAAGAACTAGAAAAGATGATCATGGTAATGATGTTGCCAATTATATTGCACGAGCAAATCACCTCACTCCTCCCAAACAAGTAACCATCCATCTATCCCAAGTTACGCAATTAAGTAAAGAAATGCAGGTTTATTTTTCACCTGAAATTTACGATACTAATAAAGAAAAAATTATTAAAAGAAAAGTTGGAATTGGTAGAGATCAACTAGAAAAAACTGGCTATAAAATGACCTTCATGGTTGGATCAAGATTATATCTTGATGGAAGAAATCGATTTATGGATGCACAAGGATTTGCAGATGGCTTACCCGTAAAAATTTTTAATTTTTGCTATCCAGATTTTCGACATTATCGAGCTCAAATAGTTATAGATGAATTTCAAAGACAAAAGCAAGAACTTCCTTACAAAACTCACGATTATGATGAATTAAATAAACTATTTAATCAATTCGGAAACCAAGCTCCTTATCAAGATTTTCAAACATTAAATTCCACAACCCATCAAGATTCATTTAAAGCAAAATATCTTCCTGAATTAAAAGAAATTTTTCGAATTAATCTCCAAGCTCTTAGTGCCGAATCGGCAAGGCAAAAAAACTCCAAAAATAATCCAAATCTAAAATTACCCTTTATTGTTCTAACTCCGGGATCATTTATCACTCGATATAACAATGAAGATAAAGAATTTATTAAAAAAATAGTTGATCAAGCTTTAAGAGAAGTGTTAAAAGAAAATATAATTTTGGTTAAAAGACATATTTGCGAAGTTATAGAAATTGGTTTTAATTTTCTACCGCCACCTACTCCTCAAGCTCCTGATCAACTTGAACAACAAATTAAAATTCACAGCGTTAATACTGACATGGTTGAAATTGCTAAGACTCTCAATCAAGAACATGATATAGAAGTTCCACTGCCAATGATGGCGCATCCAACTCAACCTATCGGAAATGGCTATTACAATGTTATGCAATCAACTTCTACCGATGAACAATTGGCTAAAATGTCAGGAAATATCGCTGATCTAGTTTTTGCTAGAGGGGTAATGAAAAATAGATCTTCGATAAAGGATTTAGATGATCCAGTTTTTAAAACCTTAACTAAAATTGAATTTGCAAAAACTACTCATGAAAGAGGTAATTATGTATATTTTCAACAATCTCCTTCGCAAGATCTACAACAAGCCAGAACAGCTAAAAGCCAAACTCTCCAAATCTCTCAACATTCTTTTTCGATAAAAAAAGATAACTTCACTGAAACAAATGATAAGATTGACACTGGCCAAATTTTCTGCCTCGCTGTAGAAAATTCTGTTAAGGATCTTAATAATTTTAAAGATTACAAAACAGATTTATATTCTGCAAAATTACTTTTCAACATCATGAATTTTGCGAATAAACATCAAGGAGTTGGGAATAAAGAAGCTGAATTAAGGCAATTAATTGAGAAAAATTATCCTTCAGCTCAAGTAGAAAAAATAATTGCCGATGCAAAAAAATTCTCAGCAAATTTTCAAATAGAAATGCAAAATTATGGATTAATGACGGGAAACCTAAATCCAACAAATATCGTAGGAGCAAGGCTTCACCGCATGGCAAGCAAAGAAAATATCGAGCAATTTTTTTCCAATTCACCACATAAAAAACACTTACCCCTTTTACCAACTTCACCATCTACAAGCCCCGCAACATCTCCTCTAGCTGTTGTCCGCCCTGCGGGAAGACCTAGAGGGGACAGCCCTGCGGGAAGACCTGCGTGAACTAATTCTGTAGCTACTTGCACAATAAGTTAGACTTAAACCTGCACAATATTTTCTTTAATGGCCTCAAAACTGTTATTCTATAGCCCCCCCTTGAGCTTGCATACCTACATTATTAAAAAAACCTTTAAAACCTTCGGGCTCTAAGCTCACCCCTTGATGGCTTGCACCCCTACAAATTTCCACAAGCTCGAGAAACCTTCGAGCACCTAAGCTCCCCCCTTGAGGGGGAGCAGATTTAGAAGGGCTTAACGGTAGTTAAGTCCTTCTAAATCGTGGGGGGTCGAAAAGCTAGAGTTTTCAACGAATCTCCCAAGATCTATCTCGATCTTCTCCCTCGCCCCACGCTAGTGGGGAGAGGGATGGGGTGAGGGGCAATCAAATTAAACAAATATTTTTACAAAAATGACGATTTCTTGATTTTACTTTTAAACAAAAAAAATTTCTAAAAAAACCTCGAATTATTTTAAAAAAAACTTAATTTTTATTTAAAAAAATTTCATATTTTTAGGATTTAAAATCTAAATCAAGAAATTGCCATTTTTAGAATTTTTTTTAATCTAGTTTTTTATGTCTTGC
>CAMCSJ010000083.1 GCA_945878005.1 Rickettsia typhi
CATCAGTTCTGCTATACTGATTACAGTAGTGATTTATTTTTTCTTTTTTAGAGGAACTGGCAAAGTAAGTGACGAAAAAATCGAAGAAGTATTACCCGATGTGAATGCTCAAATTGCTCCTAATGATAGCGGTAAATCGGTTTTTGAATTTGAAAAATCTATTGCTAAAAATGAAGTAAAAGATCCTGAATTGTTAAAAAATCAAGAATCTCCAGATGTTCCATCATTACCTGAATTACCTAAGGAAATGATAGCTTCTCAAGAACTTAATTTATCACCTAGCGATAATGATTTATCGAAAAATAATCCAGCTAATCCGATAAATCCTATTTTACAACCAGTTGCACCAACTCCAGCTCCAATCGTTCAAAATCCTCAAGCTGTTCCTCAAGCAATTACCAATCCTATAAATCAAGTAATTCCAAAAACACCAGAACAAATTGCTCAAGAACAAAATCAAGCATTAATTAATCAACAAATTATTGATCAACAAAAATTAGCATCGCAAAATCCAATTTCAAATGATGCTCAAAAAAATGAAATTGAGCAAAAAAAATTAGAAGAGAAGATTAAGCTTGATCCAAGATATACTCCAATAATAGTTTTTTCAGGAGGATATACTTCTCCCACTCAAGCAATTGGAAATAAAGAAAATATTATTCAGGTTAAAAAAAATCCGATCAGCGAATTAAAGGAATCTGAAACAAGTATTGATGCAAGTTATATTGCCGATAGTTCAATTACCATCGCTCAAGGAAAAATGATTTCAGCAATTTTGGAAACTGCAATTAATACCGAAATGCCCGGAGCAGTTCGTGCAGTTGTAAGTCGAGATATTTTTGGAGAATCGGGAAATAAAATTTTAATTCCTCGTGGATCAAGACTTTACGGAGCATATTCTTCATCAATTCTTAGAGGACAAGCTCGAGTTCAAATTGGATGGACCAGATTAATTAGACCCGATGGAGTTAGTCTAAATATTAACTTCACAGTTTCGGATCAATTTGGTCGAGCAGGAATCCCTGGAGATGTCGATAATCGCTATTCTTCAGTAATTACAAATTCATTACTAACCAGTATTTTAACAGTTGGAGGAGTTGCAGCAGCGCAAAAATTAATTAACAACAATGCTAACTCCACTACAACAGTAAATCAAAATCAAGGCATTACCACTACAACCACTAACGCTACCAATCAAGCAGTTTATGATGTCACAAAAACAATACTTGACACTATTGGACAAATAATTACTAATTCAATTGATTTAAATCCTGTGATTAGAATTCCGCAAGGAACTAAAGTTACCGTAATTGTAAATTCTGATATTAAAATTCCACCAGTTAATAGCAGATAACAGAAAATGTTAATAATAGTTAACATTAATAAATTATGTTGAATAGTTATTTAAAAAAAAACTATTTCAATTAAACTGTTTTAAAATAAAACTATTCATAAATTATTTTAAAAAAATATAATTATGACTATAAATAAAAAAACTATCAATATACATTTGATTTCAGATTCTACGGGTGAAACCTTGAGTTCAGTCGCAAGAGCAGTATTATCGCAATTTGAAGGAGTTGAGTCAAATGATTTATTTTGGCCATTGGTTCGAACTAAACCGCAATTAGATCGCGTTTTAGAATCAATTGCTAAACAACCTGGAATTGTGTTATATACTATTTTGCACGATGATTTGATTGAAGAACTTCGTAAGGAATGCTATAAAATGCAAGTTCCATGCATTCCAGTTTTATCTCATATCATCGCTGAATTTTCAAATTATTTAAACATGAATATCAGTCATACGATTGGAAGACAACATCTTTTAGATGGTGAATATTTTTCAAGAGTTGATGCAATAAGCTATACATTAACTCATGATGATGGACAATCTTCATGGGATTTATATGAAGCTGATATTGTAATAATTGGAGTATCGCGAACTTCTAAATCGCCTACTTCAGTTTATCTTTCATGTCGGGGATATAAAACGGCTAACATTCCATTTGTTTCATTGGAAACAATTCCTAATTCAGTATATGAATTAAAGAAACCATTGATTGTTGGGCTAATTATAAACCCTGATAAACTGGTGCAAATCAGGCAAAGTCGAATGGCTTTGATTGGTAAGGATATTGGAAATGATTATATCGAGATTGATGCTATTAAACAAGAAGTAGCTGAATCAAGAAAATTATTTAATAAACTTAATTGCCCAGTAATCGACATTACCAAAAGATCCGTAGAAGAAACATCAGCAAAAATTATCCAATTATTACAAGAAAAAAGAATACAGGAAAAAGCAAAAAATTAATTTTAAAAAATTAAAATAGCTTATTCTTACAAAAAATATTTTGGGAAAAATATGACAAAAAGAATGATTTTAATTGTTGATGATGAACCTACACAGCGTAAGGTTATCGGCAAATTTATTGATGGATTAGGACATAACTTTCTTGACATGAGTAGTGGAATGGAAGTAGTAGATTTTTTTATGAATAAAAAAACCGTCAAAGGAGTTTCATGTAATGAAATTGATGTTATGCTTTTGGATCTATCAATGCCTGATCTTGATGGACTTGAAGTTTTAAAACAAATCGCTCCAATCAAAGGAGATTTGCAAGTTATAGTTTTAACCGCTAATCAAGATGTTAACCTTGCAATTACTGCGATAAATTATGGTGCAATTGATTATATCGTTAAAGGTGAAAAAGATATTATTGCTCGAATTACCGCTTCAATCAATAACGCAATTGAAAAGAAAAATTTAAAATATCAAGTTTCTCATCTAGCAAGAAAAGGCAAGGATCAAGTTGCATTTTCTGACATCATTGGACAAAGCGAATTAATGATGAATATGATGAGACTTGCCAAAAAAGTCACCAATTCCAATATTTCAATTTTACTTGAAGGATCAAATGGAACTGGAAAAGAAATTCTTGCTCGAGCAATTCATGGATCAAGCTCAAGATCAGGAAAACCATTCATTATAGTTGAGTGTGATTTGTTAAAAGTTAATACTGTTGAAGAAGAATTATTTGGAATTGAAGGTCAAACCCAAAATGGTCCAAAAAATATTGGAAAGGTTGGAGAAGCTAATATGGGAACAATTTTCTTTGAAAAAATTGATTCACTTAAAATCGATGTTCAAGTTAAAATATTGCGATTTATGCAAGAAGGAGAATATATTCCAGTTGGAGCAAAAATTCCCATTCGCTCAAATGCTCGAGTAATTGCATCTACAACCAGAGATCTAGGAAAGCTTGTAGGACTTAAAAAATTTCGTGAAGATTTATTCTATCGCATTGCAACATTTCCAATTAAAGTTCCTGATTTAAAAGAGCGAGGCGAAGATGATATTCGCTTGCTTGCTGAAAATTTTTGCCGTGATTTTAGTATCAATGAAAATAAAAAAATTAAAGCGATCAATCAAGATGCACTTTATCTTCTTTACAATTACGATTGGGAAGATAATGTTCGCCAATTAAAAAATTCCGTGTTTCGTGCAGTGGTATTATGTGATGGTGATGTTTTAAAACCTGAACATTTTCCACAATTGCTCAATAAGGAAAATAACAGCATGACCAAAGCTAAATCGGCGATCAAAAAAAATTCCGATGTTAATAGCGAATTAATCGATATTTTTGACGATGAAGGACAATGCAAAACCATTGATTTAATCGAAGAAGAAATTATTCGCAGATTAGTTGATATCTATAACGGAAATTTATCGGAAGTTGCCAAACAGCTCGATATTGGTCGATCGACAATTTATCGAAAATTAAAAATTATCAATGAATAATTATGAAAAAAATTAGAACTGCAATTTTTCCAGTAGGTGGACTTGGAACCAGATTTCTTCCAGCAACCAAATCTCTTCCTAAAGAAATGCTTCCAATTGCTAATAAACCAATTATTCAATATGCCTTTGAGGAAGCTAGAGATGCAGGGATCGAGAAATTTATTTTTATTACGGGTAGAAATAAAAATGCCATAAATAATCATTTCGATCATGCTTACGAACTTGAATCTAAACTTGATGAAAATAATAAATCACAAGAACTTTCTCAAGTAGTTGGATGGATGCCTGAAGCTGGGCAAATTGCTTTTGTTCGTCAACAAAAACCACTTGGTTTAGGTCACGCAATTTGGTGTGCCAGAAATTTTATTGCAAAAGATGAGGCATTCGTTGTTATTCTTGCCGATGAAATGATGATGATTGATGAATCAAAAAATAAAAATTTCTTAAAAAAAATGATTGAATTTTACGAACAAAAACCTGATAACTCAAACATTATCGCAGTTGATGAAATTGCAATTGAAGATACTAAAAAATATGGAATTATTAAAATTGAAGGATCGGAAAAAATTATCGATATGATCGAAAAACCTGCTTCCAAAGATGCTCCATCAAATCTTGCAATTACGGGTCGATATATTCTTCAACCTGAAATTTTTAATTATCTTGAAAAATTTGAAATTGGTAGTGGAGGAGAAATTCAACTTACCGATGCAATGCGAAGAATGTGTAAAGATTTGCCATTTTTTTATAAAAGAATTGATGAACAAAGATTTGATTGCGGTAATGTTTTAGGGTATTTAGAAGCCAATATTGCCTTTGGATTAAAGGATAAAAAAATCAGTGATGATGTCAAAAAAATCTTAAAGAAATATTCATAATTTTATTGAATTTACCATAATTCTTGTTTATAATTATTTTTTTAATTAACTTATAATAATTTTTATTTATGAAAAATAAAACTGCAATTTTATTTCCAGGACAAGGATCGCAAATGGTTGGAATGGGAAAAGATTTAGCGCAAAATTTTAAATCTGCTCAAGAAGTTTTTGCAATAATTGATGAAATTCTTCAACAAAATTTATCAAAAATAATGTTTGAAGGTCCAAGCGAAGAATTAACCAAAACTCAAAACACCCAACCAGCCCTTATGGCTGTTTCAATTGCGATAGTTAAAATTTTAGAAAAAGAATTTGGAAAAAAATTTAGCGATCTTTGCGAATATAGTGCAGGGCATTCTCTTGGCGAATATTCTTCACTATGTGCAAGTGAATCATTGACTCTTCAAGATACCGCAAAATTATTGCAAATTAGAGGAAACTCAATGGCAAAATGTGGTGAAAAAACATCAGGAGCAATGTGTGCAATTCTTGGAGTTGAAATCGATATTGCCAATGCAATTGCTAATGAAGCAAGTCAAGGTGAAATTTGTCAAGTTGCAAATGATAATTCGCTTGGACAAATTGTAATTTCAGGTTCAAAAAATGCTATTAATCGAGCAATTGAAATTGCTAAATCTAAAGGTGCAAAACGAGCAATTTTATTACCAGTAAGCGGAGCATTTCACAGTGAATTAATGATTGATGCACAAGATGAAATGAAGCAAGCACTTTCGAAAATTACCTTCAAAAAACCTTCGGTGAATTTAATTGCCAATGTCACCGCTCAAATCATTGTTGAGCCTAATCAAATAAATGATTTACTTACTAAGCAAATTACTCACAGCGTTAAATGGCGTGAATCAATGTTAAAACTTAAAGATCTTGGAGTTGAGCAAATTATCGAAATTGGATCAGGTAAAGTGTTATGCGGACTTGCAACTAGAACAGTTAGTGATTTTAAAACTATTTCAATCCAAAATTGTGAAGATTTAAAAAATTTCCTAAATCAATCAAATGGCTAAAAATGGCTTTTTTATTCAAAAAATTAGAAAACACTAAATATAAATCAATGTTTTTAATTGTTGTTGGTGGTTATTTGCTTTTAGTAATAACTGTTTATTTTTTGCAAAGAAGTTTACAATATTTTCCTTCAGGAACTGCAATGCTTCCAGCTAATTTTCAAGAAAAAAAAATTATTACTCAGGATAATGTTGAATTATTAGTTTGGCAAAATATTCCCAAGGATTATAAAAAAATTATCGTTTATTTTCATGGCAATGCTGGAAATATCGGGGATCGATCTTATCGTTTTGAAACCTTTATTAACAAGGGTTATGGAGTTATTGCTTTATCTTATCGCGGATATTTTGGATCTCAAGAAAAACCCAGTGAATCAGGATTTATTCTAGATGCTAAAGCAGTTTTAAAATTTATCGAAGAGCAAAATATTGCTAAAAAAGATTTAATTTTATTTGGCGAATCAATTGGATCGGGAGTTGTTTGCCAAATTGCTCAAAATAAAATTCCGGTGAATGATGATATTGCTAATTTGTCAAAAAATTCTAAAGAAAATTCTTCAGAAAACTCTTTAATAAATTCCACCAAAGAAACTTTCGAAAAAACTTTAGAAAATTCTTCGCCAAAATCTCTTAAAAACACTTCTAAAAATATCGATGATTTTTTCATGATTATCTTAGAATCACCATTTTATTCAATTTTAGAAATTGCTCAAAAAACCTATCCATTTTTACCAGTTAAATTTATGCTCAAAGATCGTTTCGATTCTTTTCTTTATTCGCCAAACATTACTTCCAAAGTTTTAATTTTCCACGGCGATCAAGATAAAATTGTTGCACTCGAAAGTGGAAAAAAACTCTTTAACACCATTACTTCCAAAAAGAAATTTATCGAGATGCGTGGTGCTTCGCATGTTGATACCAATCCCGAATTTATCATCCAACAAATTGAAGAATTTAATTAAAAAAAATCCAAAATACTAACTAAATCTCTCTCTAAGTCGTTCTCGGGGAGAGGGTTAACACCTTACATACCTACAAATTTTGTGCAATACCCTTAAAGCTCTCGATCTATCGCTCTCCCCTTGAGGGCTTACATCCCTACAATTTCGCTAAATAGTCCCGAAGCTCTCGGGCTCTAAGCTCCCCCCTTGAGGGGGAGCAGGCGAGCGAATCGCAACGGTAGTTGCGGTTTGGGAGCTGACGGGGGGTCATAAAGCTAGATTAACAGGGGATCTAGCAAGAT
>CAMCSJ010000084.1 GCA_945878005.1 Rickettsia typhi
GGATCTCTTTTGTGAGTCAAGCTCATTGTACTGGAGTAATTTTTAATTGTCTTTCAGATAGAAATGTAAATTTAATTTCACGATTATATGAAATTATTAAAACAAATGAACTTTACCCAAGTCTTATTGAAAACAGTGATGTAAAAAATATCGCTTTAATTTTCAATGCTTTAGCTAAGCTAGATCAATCTAAGGCAAGTGAAAAAATTTTAGAATTTTATCTGCAAATAACTCAAAAAAATAAATGGTCTGCAATTATCAATCAAGCTAATGCGCAAAGTATCGCCATTATTTTCAATGCTTTAGCCAAGCTAGATCAATCTAAGGCAAGTGAAAAAATTTTAGAATTTTATCGAAAAATAAGTGGTCAAAAAGGTAAATGGCCTAAAATTATTGATCAATCTAACGGTAAAGATCTTGCTATGATTTTCAATAAAGACATGGAAGTTTATTTGAAGTTAATAAATTAAATCAATCTCAAAATTTCTTTATATTTGATGATTCTCTCGAGGTTCTAAAAAATATTGAAAGAGAAATTGGCAAAGAAAAATTCAAAATATTAACTAATAAAATATTAGCTCTAGAATTTGATTATTTAAATTATCTTCAATTCATTAGATCAAGAGATAAAATCTCAGTAAGTCCAGATGATTTATATCAAAAAATTCAATCTCACTTATATGATGTAGATGGTAATTTTGTTTATTATATTGACCCTAATAATATTGGCTCATTTGGTGAAATTAAATGGCAAGATTTTTATAAAAAAATAACCATGCAAACTCAAGGAGAGATCATGGGAACTTATGAAACTTCCTCCTCTCTTCAATTGCAAAATAATATTTCGATTGAAATGAATGAGCCAAATTATTTTTCAATCTTGATGCAATTATTAAAAGATGATGATAAATTTATGCAAGATACAATTGCATTTATTGAATCAAATGAAGATAAGCGTTTATGGCGTAGTTTTGATGAATATTTAACAAAAACTGATAATCAAGAATCCGTTAAAAAATTTAAAGAAAAATATGGTAGAAATGTTAAATCACTGATTACAGATTTAAATAGTAATCAAGAATTGAAAGATTTTATTAAAACAAATTTTGGCGAAAAAATTTATACAGAAATATCAGAACGCTTAAATAGACATCAACAATATATTTACCTTGCTTGCGAATTTGTTTATGAAAAATATTTGAATAATCGCCAAGATGAAATTGATGTGAGGAATTCTTCCAAAAAAATAAAGCAAGATTTTAAAAAATACAAAAAAAATAATACAAAAAGTAAAGAAGAGATAGTTGAGAATTTGAAAAAAATATCTAGAAAAATCTATGAATTAAAGGGCTTAAAAAAGGCTTCTAATGAGGGGAAAATTAAGTTACCTAAAAAAATAGTTGAAATTGTTATTCCAAGTAGAATGAATTTAGAACAATTAGCGATTTCTCGTTAGATAATTCAAAAGCGTTCATGACTGAATTTAAATCTTCGTTCTTCATTTACATCGCAGAGCATCCTATTGTTTTAGTAGGACAGCAATTAGATTTTACCTCTCTCCCTCTAGTTCTTGATGAAGGTCTAGCTTCTTCTATTTGATTAAGTCTTTGTCCTTGAGTTTCGAATTGCAATTGAATTTGAGAAAGTATCGTACCGAGATTTTGTTCTAAATTATTGGTCTTGTTTTTTTGATCCATAATATCACCTAATTTCATGGTTGTAGCCTGAGAACCCTTGCCAATAGTGATCTCAAGATCGTAAGCGATATCAGCAATTTCTGTTAATTTTTTTAATTTATCTTGGTTAGTTTGAATTTCCTTTGTTTCTTGTAGCAGTTTTAAAATTTGATCTTGATATTTTTTTCCTTCTTCTTGTTGCGTTTGAAGCCGTTGTTCTAATTCATCGATTTGTCTTTGATGTTTTTGTTCTGATTCTTCAATTTTCTTTTGGTAAAAAATTTCGAATTAATTACGCCCAAAATTTTCGTAGTGGAGTTAAAAGAAATTCTTATCGCAATGCCCAAAATTTTCACACAAAATTTTCACAGCGGTGTTAAAAAAAATATTATCGTAATTGAGTTTTTAAAGTAATCGCTAAATTCTTACAGGCATAACTACAAACATTGCACCAAGCTCATTAGCTTCAACTAGGGCAGGGGAAAAGCCATCTTTAAAGCGAATGGTTAATTCTTCCTTATCTACTTGACCAATAACTTCAAGGAGATATCGAGAATTAAATCCTGCTTCAATTTTTTCTCCGCTATATTCAACATCGAGTTCTTCATAAGCAAATGATCCTTCGGAAGTGCTTGCTTGAAGATTAATTTTATTATCTTCCAAAGTTAATTTAATCGAGCGATGCTTATCATTAGCAACGGTAGAAACGCGATCGATACAATCGTAAAAGATTTTTTTATTTATTTTTGCCAAGAAAGGATTTGATTTAGGAAGGACTTTTTCATAGTCAGGAAATTCTCCGTCAATAAGCTTAGAAACTATGGTAGTAGAATCGGCAATTACTTTAATTTTAACTCTAGAAACCATAATTTTAACGCTCTTAGAGCCATCGATAATTCTGCGAATTTCATTAACTGATTTTTTAGGAATAATTACCGAAAATTTTTCTAAAACATTGAGAGTAGTTGAGGCAATTGCTAAGCGATGACCATCAGTTGCAACGGTTCGCAGTTCATTAACATTTTCATTTTGATAGGATTGTAAAAATAATCCGTTAAGGTAATATCGGGTTTCATCGTTAGAAATTGCGAAGCGAGTTTTATCAATCATTCTTGATAATTTTTCAGTTTCAATTTCAGTTGGAGCTCCTAATTCACCTTCGCTAAGATTTGGGAATTCGCTAGCTTCAATGCAACTTAAATTATATTTTGATTTACCTGCTTTGATTTTTAAAAGAGTTGGACTTTCTTGAATAATTGAAATATTTTGATCAGGGATTTTGCGGATAATATCAAAAAACATCTGGGCTGGAACTGTTGTTGAACCAGTTTGTGCAACATCGCAAGCAAAGGTTGAAGTGATGAGAATATCCATATCCGTAGCGCATAAATTAATCTCGCCATTTTTGGCATCAATTTTAATATTTTGTAAAACTGAAATGGTGTTTTTCTTTTCTACTGCACCGTTAACATCGGCAATAGCTTTTAGTAAAATATTTTTTTTAACATCAAATTGCATAATATTTTTTAGTTTTATTGAAAAAAATAAGTTATAACGGCACTTATTGTTAGCTAATAATGCTAATTATTTTTAATTGTGCAAGAAATTTATAAATTTAAAATTTAATTTTTGAATTTAAAATCAAATTAAAAAATTTTACCAATTAACTTTCTTCGCTAACATTAGGAATAAAGCCCGACCCACTAGGTTGAGAATTTGATTTTTTACGAATTTCTTTTCCTGCTAAAATATCAGTAATTTCATCGCCCGTAAGAGTTTCATATTCCAAAAGATTGCGAGCTAATTTTTCTAAATCAGCTTTTTTCTCGTCAAGAATTTTTCGAGCTTTGGTTAAAGCTTCCGAAACGATTCTTTTAATTTCATCATCAATAATTTTTCCCGTATCTTCCGAAAAAGGTTTATTGCTCTGATACATTCTTGAGCTATCATCTTCAGCATGATCAATTGGTCCAATCTTATCGCTTAATCCCCATTTTACCACCATATTTCTAGCCATTGAAGTAGCTTGGGTGATATCAGAACTTGCGCCAGTTGTGACTTTATCATAACCAAAAATTAATTCTTCGGCTGCTCTTCCTCCCATTGCTACCACTAAATCATCAAGCAATTTTGCTCTCGATACAGAAAATCTATCGACTTCGGGAAGTCTCATCACCAATCCTAAAGCTCTTCCGCGAGGAATTATCGTAGCTTTGTGAATCGGATCGGAATTTGGCGAATTAATTGCGGTAAGAGCATGACCAGCTTCGTGATAAGCGGTAAGTTCCTTTTCACTTTGTTGCATGATCATTGATCTTCGCTCAGCGCCCATCATGATTTTATCTTTAGCATCTTCAAGATTTTTCATGGTAACTAATTTCTGACCAAATCGGGCAGCCATTATCGCTCCTTCATTGATGAGGTTTGCAAGATCAGCTCCTGCAAATCCCGGAGTTCCTCGAGCAATAGTTTTGATGTCAATATCACTGGCGCTAGAAATTTTTTTAACATGCACGGCAAGAATTTGTTCTCTTCCAACAATATCGGGATTTGGGACGGTAATTTGACGATCAAATCTCCCCGGACGAAGTAATGCTCGATCAAGAACATCGGGACGATTTGTGGCAGCGATAATCACTACTCCTTCATTATCCGAAAAGCCATCCATCTCAACGAGTAATTGATTTAAAGTTTGTTCGCGTTCATCATTTCCCCCACCAACTCCAGATCCGCGATGTCTACCTACCGCATCAATCTCATCAATAAAAACAATGCAAGGAGCAGATTTTTTTGATTGCTCAAACATATCGCGAACTCTACTTGCTCCAACTCCAACAAACATTTCAACGAAATCTGATCCCGAAATTGAAAAAAACGGAACTCCTGCTTCACCAGCAATTGCACGTGCTAATAAGGTTTTACCAGTTCCTGGGGATCCGATTAACAGACATCCGCGCGGAATTTTTGCACCAACATCGGTATATTTTTTGGAATCTTTTAAAAAATCTACAATCTCGCTAAGCTCTTGTTTTGCTTCGTCAATTCCTGCAACATCTGCGAAAGTAATTTTATTTTTATTTTCTTGAAGTAATTTTGCACGAGATTTTCCAAAACCAAATGCGCCTCCCGCTCCTTTTCCACCAGCACTTTTGGTGAATATCACCCATAAGCCAATCATTACAATTAATGGAAGCCAATTAAGAATTGAGGAAATAATTTTTTCGCCACGACTAACCAAGGGTAGGGCAGTAATTCCAACTTCATTTTCTTTAAGCTTTTCAACGAGGTTGGGATAGTTTGGTAAGTAGGTGTAGAATTGCGATCCATCTTTTAGGCTTCCAATAAGATCATCGCCTTTAATTTCAACTTTAAGGACTTCATGATCTTCAACTTTTTTGATAAAATCACTAAAAATTAAATTATTTCCTGTTAGATTCGAAGGATTAGAAATAAGATTTGTAAAGATCATTATTCCTATAAAAATCAACAGCCAGATGAAGAAATTTTTATTGTTATTGGGTTTGTTATTTTGTAATTTTTGCATTGCATTTTTTTAAATTTTTAAAAAATTATTTATCTAATTTAATTAAATTAAAATTAAAATCAACTAGCTATGCTTGATTTATTTTGATTTTAAAATCGGCGATAATTTAATTGGCAATTATTTAAAATTTTAATTTTTAAATAAGCTTTAAATAACCTGATATTGTCTAGCGTTGAATAGCTGATAATGCCACCATTCCTTGCTGTAAAAATCAAATCCACTTAAGGTCATGATTCCTAAAAGAATGAGGCGATTTTGCTGTTCTTGCTTAGAAATCAACGAGCAATTGTGATGACCTAATTCGCTTAATTCATCGAAATCACTTCCCATTGGTAATTCCAAATTATTTTCATCAACTAAAGTTAAATCAATTGCAACTCCACGGCAATGAGGAATTGCCCCAGTTTTGGGATTAGAAAAAAAACTTTGCATTTGCGGATCTTTGGCAAAAAAATTAAACATAAATTCTTGAGATTGATATGGTCGATAAGCATCCCAAATTTTTAATTTATAGCCAAGATTTTTGGCAATTTCACTGGCTTTTTTTAATTTTTCTAAAGCTTCAATATGCAAGAAAGGCTGAGCTTCTTGATAGATTTTTTGGTTGCAAACATTATTGGTTGAAGCATAACGAAAATCAAAAATTATGGAAAGCTCTTGGGGATTAATTTCTAAAAGCATGTTAAATTAAAAAATTATTTTAAAAAAATGGAAGCAAATTTAAATTTAATTTTTTGAATTAAATTTGTAAATTACAAAATATTAAATTTTTAGTTAAGTTTAAATAAAAGTTGTTAGATTATGTTAAAAAGTTTTTTACTTCATTGGAAAGTAAATCTAAAAAATTTTCCATTATTTTTGGGTATTGAGTTGGAGAGCTTAGATTAAAATGCCACCATTCATTTTCGTAAATTTCAAAACCATGATTAGTCATTAATTTTATCAATATTTGGCGATTAAAATTTTCTTCGGCAGAAATTTCTGGTGAGTCGTGATGAGCTTTTAATTCCATTGAATCGAACTGTGTTCCCATTGGTAAATCTAAATTATTTTTTACTAAAGTTAAATCAATAGCAATTCCTCTAACATGCGTGGCAATTCCATCGTTAGGATGAGAAACATAGCCATCGCGAACAAATTCTGGAAATTTATCAGTCATAAAAGCTTGAACTGCAAAAGGACGAAAACAATCCCAGATTTTAATTTTTAAATCTTGTTTTTTGGCTTCTTCAATAATTTCTTTTAAATTTTGATAAGCAGTTTTATGGAGATAAACAAAGGGATGGCTATAAAGTTGAATATGGCAAAAATTATCATTACGAGAGTAAGGGATATCGATAATTACTTGATCATTTTCTGTAATTTTAATTAAAGAATTTTTTTCAAGAAATTTTTTTTCCTGTTGCAAAAATTCATGAGAATTAAAAAAATTTTGTGGAACTTGGTGATTATTTTTTTGAAATCGATTTTGAAATTTGAGCATATTAATTTTATTAAATTTTAAATAAAATTTTAATTTAAAAAGGTTTTAATATTACTAAACCAATAATTGCAATCATTAGCAAGGTTGGAACTTCATTGATAATGCGAAAAAATTTATGAGAATATTGGTTTTTATTGCTAGTAAATTTTTTTCTACAACTTGCTAGAAAGCCGTGAAATCC
>CAMCSJ010000085.1 GCA_945878005.1 Rickettsia typhi
GGAAAGAAAAATTTTTACAAAAATGGCGATTTCTTGATTTTACTTTCACCCCCTCCCAAAATTTTCTTGCAGAAAATTTTACCCTCCCGCAAGGGGAGGGTGATGAGCCCGTAAGCTTGACGAGTTTTTTTTAAATTGGAGAAAACTTAATTTTATTTAAAAAAATTTCATATTTTTAGGATTTAAAATCTAAATCAAGAAATTGCCATTTTTAGAATTTTTTTTAATCTAGTTTTTTATGTCTTGCGAGATCTTATGTTACTCTAGCTTTCTGACCCCGCAACCGTCCTCCTTAAGCCTTTACTACCGTAAAGGCTTGTTCGTCGACTCCCCCTCAAGGGGGGAGTTATGAACCCGTAGGTTTGATGAGTGTTTTAACTTAATGTAGGGATTTAAGCCCTCAAGGGGGGAGCTAGAGCCCGAGAGCTTTGGGATCATTGCAAATAATTGTAGGGATATAAGTCCTCAAGAGGGAGGCTTAGAGTAGATTATTAATTAATAAATCCCCTTAGGATCATTTTCTTGAAGTTTATTATCAATGACATTGCGATTGGAATCGCGGTCAAGAGGATTGAATTTTTCATCGGATTCTTGAGGGTTATTTTCGTTATCATCGCTGTTATTATTTTCATCTGCTTCATTTACCGTATCATCATTTTTAAATGCTTCGAAAAATATTTTTTCTTTAGGAGTATCAACTCGCGGATGTCTTCCCGTGGTTCGATCGATTTTAACAAATTTCACTGAACTAGGAACACGAAATGGTGTTGAAGGTTTATCTTTTAAAGCATCTTTCATGAAGTTAATAAAAACTGGCATAGCAACTGATGCTCCAGTTTCTTCGCTTCCCAGACTTCGAGGATTATCAAACCCAATATAAACTGCTAAAACTAAATCGGGCGAAAAGCCAACAAACCATGAATCAAAGGAGTTATTGGTTGTTCCGGTTTTTCCTGCAAGGATTTTTCCAACCGATTTAGCACGAGCTGCGGTTCCTCGATCTACAACGCCTTGAAGCATAAAAGTGATTTGATATGCGGTAGCTGAATCAGTGATTTCTTCCTTATCTTCATTGAGCTGAGGCATTTGAAGCGATTGAGTTATTTCGCCATTGGCAAATTCATCGAGATTTTCAATGAAGCATTTTTTGCATTCCCGATTATCTCTGCGAAAAATAGTATGACCATCGCGATCTTGAATTTTTTCAATCATAGCGGGAGTAATTTTTTTTCCACCATTTACCATCATGCTATAAGCAGTTGCAATTCTCATTACCGTAGTTTCGGTTGAGCCTAAAACTAGCGAATAGATTTTTTTAGGATTGTCATTCACTCCAAATCTTTTTACTACTTCGACAACTTTATCGAGCCCAACTTGATCAGCCATCCGAACGGTGGTAACATTTCGCGATTGCTCTAATCCAGATCGCAAAGTTGTTGGACCATAAAATTCTTGCGAATAATTTGATGGCTGGTAGGGCGGTAAACCACTTCCTTGATTTAGTGAAATTTCTTCATCCATGATTATTGATGCAGGAGTCATGCCGTTTTCTAGTGCTGCGATATAACCAAATGTTTTCATGGTTGAACCGGGTTGACGATTGGCTTGAGTTGCGCGATTAAATTGATTTGGTGCATCGACATATCCTCCGCTCATCGCTAAAACTCTTCCCGTATGAGGATCCATTGCTACAAATCCTCCATTAACTTCAGGAATTTGTTTTAAATTATAAACCCCGTCCTTGCCTGATTTCTCAGCAAGAATTACATCTCCAACATTGAAAATTTCAGAAATTTTTTTTAACGGATTGCTAATGCGATCAATGCTAATAAATTTCCTCAAGGATTTTAGAGAATTAGATTCAATAATTCCAATCTCACCATTTTCTAGTCCAATGGTTGCGCTATCTTTTGACAGGGATAACACCACTGCTTTTTGCCAAGTTTCTTTATAAATTTTTTTTGGGTCAAATTTTTGCAAATTTTCTTGCCAATTTCCCGTGCTATCAATTTTTCCAAGCGATCCGCGATATCCATGTTTGGTATCATATTCCTCAATGCCTTTTTCAAAGGATTTAATAGCGATATCTTGAAGCTTTGGATCTAAAGTAGTTCTAACTACAATGCCATTTTCAAAAACACTATCTGAGCCATATAATTCACTTAATTCTTTTTTAACGCTATCTGAAAAAAAACTTGCTCTGGTTATTTCATCAGCTTGTTTAGGCTTGAGACTAATTGGTTTATCCATCGCAATTAAACCTTCTTCTTCGGTAATAAAATTTTCATCGATCATTCTTTGAATTACCCAATTTCTTCGCTCCTTAGCTTTTTCAATATTTTTACGCGGATCAAGTTTTGACGGAGCTTTAGGCAATGTTGCAAGCAATGCCATTTCTTCCAAAGCTAATTCGTCAACTGATTTATCGAAATATGCTTGCGATGCTGCAACAACTCCATAAGCTCCCGAGCCTAGATAAATTTGGTTTAAATATAATTCCAAAATTTGATCTTTAGGAAAAACTTGCGAAATCCGAAAAGCTAAAATTGCCTCTTTAATTTTTCTTTGAAAGGTTCTTTCGCGAGTGAGTAGAAAATTTTTTACCACTTGTTGAGTAATGGTTGAAGCTCCACCCATACTGGTATCGCCCTTAATCATCGAAAATAAATTATTGATCGAAGTTCGAAAAATTGCCATAAAATCAATTCCCGAATGTTTGTAAAAATTTGAATCCTCAGCTGCCAAAAAAGCATTAATTAAATTTTGAGGAATATTTTTAATCGGAACAAAAATCCTTTTCTCCTTAGAGAATTCATTGAGCAAAGACCCATCCGCAGAATAAATCCGCGTGGTGATCATTGGGCTATAATTTTTTAACTGTTCGTAATCTGGTAAATTTTCGCTATATTTTTTAAAGATAAAAAAACCAAAAGCGGTGAAAATTACCATAAAAAAAATAAGAACCGCAACTAACGCTCCCAGGGTTTTACGCAATGGTTGATGAAATATTTTTTGAATGATATTTTTTATATTTGTTTGCATATTTACCTATAAATTTTCTGCTAGTTTAATTTTTAAAAATTATTTTTTAAGTTTTAATTTTACTAAAATATTCTTCAACAGCTTTTACTAAACTTTCACAAACTTTTCGTTTATAGTTGAGATTATTTAATAATTTTTCCTCATCGTGATTGGATAAATAACCAAGTTCAACTAGCACTGATGCCATATCTGGAGCAGTTAACACTGCAAATCCCGCAAAGCGATGAGTATTTTGTAAAATTTCAATATTTGAATTTTTGACATTTTTTATTACTTGATTAGCAAAAATTGCCGAATGATTTTTCGAATTTCTTTGCGATAAATCAATCAATGTTTTCATGATATCAATACTTGCTCCAGAGAAATTTACTCCATTGATAATATCGGCTTGATTTTCTTTTCTAGCTAATAATTCCGCTTGTTTATCGGAAGATTGTTCGGATAAAGTATAAATCGAAAATCCCGTTATTTCATCATCACCAATTGCATTGACATGCATTGAAATAAATAGATCAGCATTTTTTTTGCGAGCTAATTCCACTCTCTTTTTTAGATTGATAAAAATATCAGAATTACGAGTTAAGTAAACCTTGTAACTCTTAGTAGTTTTTAACTGTTTATAAAGTTCTCTAGCATAAGATAAGGTTATGTTTTTTTCTTTGGAGCGTAAATAATTGCCAATTGTTCCGGGATCCTTTCCACCATGACCTGCATCAATTACAATTACTGGAATTTTAATATCAGTAATTGCCTTAGATTCACGATTTTTTTTATCAAGATTCTTAGCAGAATTATCAGAATCTTCTTTGATATTATGAGAATTTTTTGTAGAAATATTTTCAGTAATTTTGTTATTTTTATTATTTTTTAATTCGGGTTTAATATCAGTTGAAGCAATGTTATTATTGACTAAACTCGAATTGTTGCTGGGAATTTTATCCGCAAGATTTAAATCCTTTTTAAGAGAATTTTTTGATTTATCAAGATTTCTAGCTAAAGGATTTTCATTATTAAGATTATTAGAAATTAAATTTTCTTGGGAATTTTTTTGGGAATTTTCTTCAATGATAACCTTATCGATAAATGCAGATAAATCAGCATTCTTAGAGGTTATTTTGCTAATAATCTTTTGAGATTTAGCATCATAAAAACTTTTAGAAATAGTAATTTTCTTTTGTAAAAAAAATTCCAATCTTAGATAAATATCATGATATTTTATTTTAAAATCTTTTACAAAATTTCCTATCTTAGGTTGGTAATCATCATTGATTAATTTGGCATTTTCTAAATCAACCACTAATCGATAAGGATTTTTTAAAGTATAAATTTTAAAATTTGTTTTTTGCGATAATTTAATTTTTAATTCAATATCATCGCGTAAATTTTCATCAAATTCAATATCTTCAACAATAATTTCTTGAGCATAACAATCTTTAAAATTATTTTCAATTAAAATTAATATCAAAAAGATTGCCAATCCAATATTTACAATGTTCTTAATGGTATTTTTAAATTGGTTTTTCTTCACAAAATTAGTAAATTTTTAGCAGGTTTAATCAAAAATTAATTTCAAAAAAACTATCATAAATTGATTAATAAAACTAAAATTAAATTAAATATTTTTTTAAAATAATTTTTAAAAAACAAAATGAAATAATTTTTTTACAAAAGATTACAATTTACTTTGATAAGTAAATATTTTATTAATGATTAACCCTAAAATTTAATATTAATTTAATAAAATAAAAATGTGCGGAATAGTTGGAGTTGTAGGAGCTAAAAACCCTATCAATATTATCATCGAAGGTTTAAAAAAACTTGAATATCGCGGATATGATTCCGCAGGTATTGCAACCATTGATGATAAAAAATTCAAAATTATCAAAGAAGAAGGAAAAATATCCAAACTTGAAACCAAAATAAAACCTTGGCAAAAAAAATTAAATAATTGTCATGTGGCAATTGGCCATACTCGCTGGGCAACTCACGGCAAACCTAGTAAAGAGAATGCCCATCCCCATCACAGTGAAAAAGTTTGCGTTGTTCACAATGGAATTATTGAAAATTATGATAAATTAAAAATTAGTTTACAAAAAGAAAATCACAAATCAAAAAATTTAAAATTTTTTAGCGAAACTGATACCGAAGTCTTGCCTCATCTCATTGAAAAGCATCTTGAAAAAACTAAAGATCCCAAAAAAGCCTTAATCAATGCTTGCTCTGAAATACACGGAACCTTCGCATTAGCGGTTATTTTTAAAGATTATCCCGATATCATCGCAGTTGCTAAAAGAGGTTCGCCGATAGTTATTGGAATTGAGCAAAATAATAATTTTGTTGCGTCAGATTTTTATGCAATAGCCAATCAAACCAATCAAATCATTACTCTAGATGATGATGAATTTGCGATAATTAAAAGCAATGAAGTTGAAATTTTTAATAAAAATAATCAAAAAATTTCTAAAACAATTCAAACCATCGAATCCCAAAAAATCCAAATTGGCAAGGATGGTTTTGATCATTTTATGATTAAAGAAATCTTTGAACAACCTCGCGTTCTTGAAGAAACAATTCAAGGTTATCTCAATCTTGATGATTATTCAATTAATTTACCAAATTTTAATTTTGACCTCAAAAAAATTAAGAAAATTACCATTATCGCTTGCGGTACTTCTTACTACGCAGGTCTTGCTGGAAAATACATTATCGAAGAAATTGCCAAAATAAATGTTGAAGTCGATATCGCTTCAGAATTTCGTTATCGCAATCATCCTTTTAGCGATGATAATCTCATGATTTTTGTTTCTCAATCAGGGGAAACTGCTGATACACTTGCTTGTTTAAAACATGCTAAACGCAATAATCAAAAAATTTTATCGATCGTCAATGTTGCTCAAAGCTCAATGGCTCAACTCTCCGATACTGTAATTAGAACTCTCGCAGGAATTGAAATCGGAGTTGCATCCACCAAAGCCTATACTGCACAAATTTCAGTTTTAGCAATTTTTGCAATTCATCTTGCTAGCCTCAATCAAAAAATTACTCCAAAAGAGCAAATTATTTTTCTAAAAGAATTATCATCAACTGCTTTAAAAATGTCGCAAATGCTTGACGATGTTGAAATAAGAAATATCAAAAAAATTGCTTATTATCTCGCCAAATCAAAAAATTTACTTTACATCGGTCGCGGAGTTTCACAAATCACCGCTTTCGAATCTGCTCTTAAATTTCGTGAATTAACTTATGTCAACGCTCAAGGCATTTCTGCTGGCGAATTAAAGCACGGAACCATCGCCCTAATTGATAAAAAAATGCCTGTTATCGTAATTGCTCCGCATAATAGTAAAAATGAATTATTTGAAAAAACCATGTCCAACGCTCAAGAAGTTTATGCTCGTGGTGGAAAAATAATTCTTATGAGTAGTAAAGAAGGTTTAGCATCTTTTAATAGAAACTCTAAATTTAAAATAGAAATACCACAACTTAACGGAATTATCCAAGAATCACTAATTCCTGTTATTCCTATGCAACTTTTAGCATATTATGTTGCATTATTTAAAAATCATGATGTTGATCAACCTCGCAATCTCGCTAAATCTGTAACCGTTGAGTAAAATCTCTCAACGCTACGGGGCTCTGAACTCCTAATTGATGGCTTACCTGTAAAACACTATTTTTAGCAAATAACCGGGATCAGGAGCTTACATCCCTACAATTTTGTGCAATGCCATTAAAGCTCTTGGGCTCTAGCTCCCCCCTTGCGGCTTACATCCCTACAATTTA
>CAMCSJ010000086.1 GCA_945878005.1 Rickettsia typhi
TTTTAAAAAAACTTTAATTTTTATTTAAAAAAATTTCATATTTTTAGGATCGGAAATCTAAATCAAGAAATCGCCATTTTTAGAATTTTTTTTAATCTAGTTTTTTATTTCTTGCATTATCCCACATGACTCTTGCTTTCTGACCCCCCACCGACTCCTTAAGCCTTAACTAACGTTAAGGCTTGTTCGTCGACTCCCCCTCAAGGGGGGAGCTAGGTGCTCGAAGGTTTTTGAGATCTTGTGAAAATTTGTAGGGGCGTAAGCCCTCAAGGGGGGTTATGAGCCCGTTGGCTTTATGAGGGGAAAAAGGTACCAGGTTACTTTTTCTTAAACAAAAAAATTTCTAAAAAAACCTAAAAATTTCCAAATAAAAACCCCGTTATTTATCAATATTTTGAAAATATTTAAAATAACGGGGTTTTTTATAAATAATTATAATATAATTATTTTTAGTTAATATTATGAGTTTACATCAATATTAAATGATAATGCACAAACTTTAGTAGTAGTTGCAACTGTGTAAGCAGCACCAGAAAAGCAGGTAGAAAGAACTCCTAAAACTTTACCAGTGTTAGGTTTTCCATCATCAGTTTTAGCATCGATTGATAATGCGTCAGTTGGCAATAATGCGCCAGTTGATTTGAATGCACCATTAATCAATGAGTTATTAGCATCAGAACTTGCTGCGATTGCACCCGTAATGACAACATAATTTTTAAAATCAGTATTATTGCTATCAAATGCCCAACCGTTTGATTTGGTTTTTGAAGTAGGAATATTGACACCCGGAGATTGAGCGGTATTGGCACTGGTTATGGTAAGAATCGAATCGATTGCACCTGCAGTTTTAAGATCTCTCCAAGCTTCAGTTCCTTCACTATTAGTTGCATATTCGATACGAGAATTTTGATTACCAACCACATCTCCTGCAGAAATTGATGTTGAGAAATCTCCAGGTAATGCATCATATTGGGTAAAAAATGCGTTTACCGCAACAGCATAACCCCTAGCCTCACCTATTACTGATCTAAGTTCCGAGCTTTTGATCAAACTCGCTCCTCCCGTAATACCAGCTATTAAAAGCCCGATAATAATTAATACGATGGACAACTCGATCAAAGAGAATGCCGATTTTTTAGAAGAATAATTTTTTTTCATATAAATCAAATTTTTAATGTTAATGAATTGACGAAGTTTACAATATCTTGCAAATTTAACTTGCAAGAATTTTGAGTACTCACTCAAGTTAAAAAATATAGCTAGACTTGAAAACTATATTTAAATTACCAAAACTTAATTAAAAATATTTTTTTAAGTTAAGAATTAAAAAATTTTAAAACCGTTCAAATTTAGAAATTAAATCCTTTTTTAATTTGAATTAGTAGTCAATTGTTTTTTTAAAATTAATTATAGTTTTTTTTAAGTCAAACAATTTAAGAATTGTTTTTTTTATTTATCCAATTTGAGAATTAATTATTAAAATAATCAATAGTTTTTAATAATATTTAGCAAATATTTTAGATTAAATATAAATTAAAAAGTTTTTTAGATAAAATCAACTTTTAAAATTTCATAATTAATTATTCCAACGGGAGCGTTAATTTCAACCTCGTCTCCTGCCTCTTTGCCGATAAGTGCTCTAGCTACGGGAGATATTGAAGAAATTAAACCATCATCAATATTTGCTTCATAATCGCTGACGATTTTATATTTTACTTTTTTAGAATTATCAAGATTCTCAAGCATTACTGTAGCTCCGAACCTTACTTTAGTTCCCGATAATTTGGCGATATCGATAACTTCAACTCGATTCATTTTTTCTTCTAAATCAGCAATATGAGCTTCGATAAAACCTTGGCGATCCTTAGCGCTGTGATATTCAGCATTTTCTCGTAAATCACCAAGTTCCCTTGCGGTTGCAATTTGCGAAATTATTTTCGGACGCTCAATATTTTTAAGATTATCAATTTCACTGCGTAATTTTTGATATCCTTCTTTGGTAATTTGAAATTTTTCCATGGTTAAAAATAAATTTGTTTAAGTAATTAATAATAAAATCAATGATAAAATATTTATCCAAAAATTTATGAATAAACTTTAAATTAATATTTGTAATTATCGTTTTTAAATGGACCCGATGCAGGAATATCAAGATATTTAGCCTGCTTATCATTAAGCTTGGTGAGCTTAACAGCAAGTTTATCTAAATGTAAAAGTGCAACTTTTTCATCTAACTCTTTTGATAAAATATAAACTTTATTGTTATAATTTTTATTATTTTGCCATAATTCAATTTGCGCCATTACTTGATTAGTAAAGCTTGTAGACATAACAAATGCACTATGACCCGTAGCGCAACCAAGGTTTAAGAGCCTTCCTTCCGCGAGAAGAATTATTCTTTTATTATCGGGAAAAGTAATTTGATCAACTTGCGGTTTAATGTTAGTCCATTTTAAATTTCGCAATGCTTCAACTTGGATCTCATTGTCAAAATGTCCAATATTTCCAACGATTGCAAGATCTTTCATTGCTCTCATATGTTCGATGGTAATGATATCAACATTTCCCGTAGTGGTGATGAAAATATCAGCTTGACTAACAACATCTTCCAAAGTTAAAACTTGAAACCCAGCCATTGCTGCTTGAAGAGCACAAATTGGATCGATCTCAGTTACTACAACTCTGGCACCTTGGCTTTTGAAAGCTTCAGCACAACCTTTTCCAACATTACCATATCCACAAATTACTACCATTTTTCCAGCAATCATAATATCGCAAGCTCTTTTAACTCCATCAATAACACTCTCCTTACAGCCATAAAGATTATCGAATTTAGATTTAGTTACTGAATCATTAACATTGATTGCAGGAATTTTTAATTTTCCTTCTCTTTCCATTTGATATAATCGAGCAACACCCGTGGTAGTTTCTTCGGAAACTCCTTTGATATTTTTTAAAATTTCAGGATATTCTTCATGGATCATTTTTGTTAAATCTCCACCATCATCAAGAATCATATTTGCTATCCAATCTTTTTTTCCTTCGATAGTTTGTCTAATGCACCAATCATATTCTTCTTGCGTTTCTCCTTTCCAAGCAAATACTGGAATTCCTGCTTGAGCAATTGCTGAAGCTGCGTGATCAACTGTAGAAAAAATGTTACAAGAACTCCAACGAACCTGCGCACCCAAGTGAACCAAGGTTTCAATCAAAATTGCGGTTTCGATGGTCATATGCAAACATCCCAAAATTTTTGCACCATTTAAAGGCTTGGTATTGCCATATTCTTTGCGAAGAGACATTAATCCAGGCATTTCATTTTCTGCCAAAGTAATTTCTTTTCTACCCCATTGAGCCAAGGAAATATCCTTAACCTTATAATCATTTGTCATAAATTTTTTCTTAAATTAAAAAGCAAGAGTTGTAAAAATATACAATCCGATAAAAGGAATAACTAAACCATATCCAAAACTAATTTTATTT
Organism: Rickettsia typhi; assembly: GCA_945878005.1. Lineage (GTDB taxonomy): Bacteria > Pseudomonadota > Alphaproteobacteria > Rickettsiales > UBA1997 > CAILUF01. The sequence goes on from CAMCSJ010000086.1 coordinate 3,484, forward strand.
TTTTTAGTAAAAAAATGCTCAGAAATTAATAAAGTTAAAATCAATAAAACTGTAAAAAAATAAAAAATAAACTGTCCAAAATTAAAAGCAACTGAACTAATTAAAATAAATTTTAAATAATCATTCAATTGATTTTTAGTGCTAAAAATTTCAGGAAATTTATTGCCAATAAGCTTGTAAAATAGGGTTGATGCAATAACTCCAAGCCCAAGAGAAAATATCATATCTAAAATAGTTTGATCAATTAAAACTCGATTGATAATTACCAAAATTAATAAAAATATTAACATTGCTTGCGGAAAAATTCGATGAGTAAAATCACATGCCAATAAAATTACCAATGAAACGCTAATCAAGCTATAGATCATAAATTTTTCGCTAAATCCAAATCGTAAATAACAAACTATAAACAATAAAGTAGTTGCCAATTCAACAAAGAGATGAATGCGAGGAATTTTAATTTTGCAATAACGACATGCTCCAAAAGTAAAAATCCAATTAAGCAAAGGAATTAAATCTCTAGTGATGATTGTTGATCCACAATTTCCACATCGCGATTTTGGCCCAAAATATCTTCCAAAGCAAGATTCCCCGCGAGGTAAGCGATAAGCAAATAATGTTGCATAAGAGCCAAATATTGCTCCAAATGCCGAAGCAATAATAAGCTCAAAAATAAAATTAATTTGATCCATATAACATTTAATTTAAATTGTTAATTATTAACAAAAATATTTGTAAATAATATTTTTTAACAAATATCAACAATAAATATTGTTATTTATTGATATTTATTTAGCTTGTTTTTCTAAATATAAAATTACATCAGCACGATCTTGAGGTTTTTTTAAACCTGCAAATGCCATTTTAGTTCCAGAGATATAATCTTTCGGCTTAGTGATAAACTGATTAATTGCATCACGATCCCAAGCTCCACCTTTGGTTTTTAAACCATCGGAATAAGAAAATCCTGTCATTGAACCTTTGGCTCTTCCAACAACTCCGTAAAGATTTGGACCAACCTTTGCACCTTCGCCTTTATTAATGTTATGACATGATGCGCATTTTTTAAAAATTTTAGCACCACGATCAAAATCAGCTAATTTTAAAAGCTCCGCTAAGTCAACTACTTTTTCAATTTTTTTTGCAACTGGTTTTCCATCCTTACCAATTTCAATTTCGTAACCTCTCTTTATCATTGGCTTTTGGCGATAAAGCAATTGCGAAATAAATATTGCCGATGTGGTAATAATTATTGCTAATAAAAAAGCTGGAGCATTTTCTTTTGCAATAAAACATAAATCTTTTTTAATTTTTTGTAATTTTTTTTTCATAATTAATCAAACAAAGTTGAAACTGATTTTTCTTGAGCAATATTACTAATTGCTTGACCAATGAGATTGGCGATATTAATGATTCTAATATTTTTCACTGCCAATGTTTCTTTGGTTGGTTGAATAGAATTGGTGATTACTAAATTTTTTAATTTTGAATTTGCGATTCTTTCAAATGCCTTTCCCGAAAGAACTCCGTGAGTAATATAAGCAGAAACTGATTTTGCTCCTCTTGCCAATAATGCTTCCCCAGCATTGCAAAGTGTACCACCCGAATCAACCATATCATCAACAATTATACATTCACGATTTTCAACTTCACCGATAATATTCATCACTTCGCTTACTCCTGCACTAGCTCGTCTTTTATCAACAATTGCTAAATCTACATTAATTTTTTTAGCAATTGCACGAGCACGAACTAAACCTCCAACATCAGGCGAAACCACCACTAAATTTTCAGTATTAAAATTTTGCTTAATATCAGCGATAAATACTGGTGCACCATAAAGATTATCAACAGGAATATCAAAAAAACCTTGGATTTGTCCAGCATGAAGATCAACGGTCAATACTCGATCAACTCCAGCAGAAGTAAGAAGATTTGCAACAAGTTTTGCAGAAATTGGAGTTCGAGGAGCAACCTTGCGATCTTGTCTTGCATAGCCAAAATAAGGAATAACTGCGGTAATTCTTTTTGCAGATGCACGACGAAGTGCATCAATGGCAATTAGCAATTCCATGATATTATCATTTGCAGGATATGATGTTGATTGAATTACAAAAATATCTTCACCGCGAACATTTTCTTTAATTTCAACAAAGATTTCATGATCTACAAATGTTTTAACTTCCGCGTCAACAAGGCTGATATTGAGATAATTTGCAATTTCTTGTGCCAATATTTTATTGCTATTACAAGCTAGTAACTTCATATTAGAATTATTAAATATAATTATTGCTATTAAAAAAAAATAATCTAAAAAATTATCTTTAATCTTTTTTAATTTAAGTTTTTAAATTTGTTTAATTTTAAAAAATTTTTACAAAGATAAATTAAACCAAATGTTTTTTTAAACTCTATTTTTGGTTTTTTTTGTTAAATTAATCAAGCTAAATTTTAAAACCAAAAATCCTAACTACAACCAAAAACTTTATTATATTTATGGCAGAAATTGAAATTTATGACATTGTAAAAATTTTACACCTAATCTCGGTAATCTCTTGGCTTGCTGGATTGCTCTATCTTCCGCGAATTTTTGTTTATCATTGTCGAGTAGAATTTAATTCGCAAAGCGATTTATTATTTCAAGAAATGGAGCGAAAACTTTTGCGTTATATCATGAATCCTGCGATGATTGCAACTTTTATTTTTGGATTTTATTTGGCAATTCAAATTGGATTTGAAGGTTCGATTTGGCTTCATTTAAAAATTACCTTAGTTTTAATTTTAGCAGGATTTCACGGCTTTCTAGCAAGTTGTAGAAAAAAATTTACTAGCAATAAAAACCAATATTCTCATAAATTTTTTCGCATTATCAATGAAGTTCCAACCTTGCTAATGATTGCAATTATTGGTTTAGTATTATTAAAACCTTTTTAATAATTTAAAATTTAATAATTTGAAATATGTTAAATAATAATTCTAAAAATCCTAATCCTGATTATTTTGAATCTAGTGATTTTTTAAATAAAGAACAAGAATTTTTAACTCTCAATAAACTTAAAAAAGTTAAGGCTAGTGAAGATTTGATTATCGATACTCCTTATTCATCAACAAATAATTTTTGTGATGTTGAATTATATAGCCATAGCTATGTTTATCTTCATGAAGATGCTTATGAAAATTTAACAAAACTTATTGATCTTGCTAAGCAACAAGGCTATAAAATCAAAATCTGGGATTGCTTTCGACCTTTTAAAGTTCAAGCTTACATGGCAGATTCACATCCCGATTTAGTTACAGATGGTTATGTTTCGCATCCTGTTAATGGTGCTGCTAC
>CAMCSJ010000087.1 GCA_945878005.1 Rickettsia typhi
ATTAGATCATGAAGCTTCAGGCAATAGAGCTTTCCAATATCTTGTTGAAACACCAAGTTCAGTTTCAAATCTTGATGGATTTAGGGATTATTCAGATATGCCTGTTATGAGATTAGATTTTACTCCTGCTAAATCTGTTCCATTCGCAACAAGATTGGTTTAATTTAAAAATAAACTCATTTCACTGCTTTTCAAGCTTGGATCCCTTCAATCTTCCATCCCTACAATTTTGTTCAAGCTCGAAAAACCATCGGGCTCTAGCTAAGCCCTTGAGGGCTTACATCCCTACAACTAGTAAAAACACTCGTCAAGCTTACGGGTTCATAACTCCCCCCTTGAGGGGGAGTCGACGAACAAGCCTTAACGGCAGTTAAGGCTTAAGGAGTCGGTGGGGGGTCAAAAACTAGAGATTCAATGGATGCAGAAACATCTAAAAAACTATAAATAAAAATTTTTACAATAATGGCGATTTCTTGATTTAGATTTCCGATCCTAAAAATATGAAATTTTTTTAAAATAATTCGAGGTTTTTTTTAGAAATTTTTTTTAGTTTAAAAGTAAAACCAAGAAATTGCCATTTTTAGAATTTTTTTTAATCTAGTTTTTTATGTCTTGCGAGATCTTATGTGACTCTAGCTTTACGACCCCCCACCGACTCCTTAAGCCTTTACTACCGTAAAGGCTTGTTCGTCGACTCCCCCTCAAGGGGGGAGTGATGAACGCTTAGGCTTAACGAATGCTTTTACTAAATGTAGGGATGTAAGCCCTCAAGGGCTTAGCTAGAGCCCGTAAGCTTGATGAGTATTTTTACTAAATTTAGGGATTTAACCCTCAAGGGGCAGTGGTTGAACGCCTAAATCTAAATTTGCGAAGCAAATTTAAGTAAGCAAATTTAATTAAACAAATTTAATTAAACTCATTAAACATCCTGCAAAAATTCCAGCTAAAATATCATCAAACATTACTCCAAAAGAATTTTTCATTTTGCGATCAACAATCCCAATAATCCAAGGTTTTTTAATATCAAATAAGCGAAATAAAGTTAGCGAAAAAACTAAATGAATTATTAAAATTTTGAAATTCAAAAAATAATTTTCGGTGATAAAATTTAAACCAATTTGTAAAGCAATAATTTGACCAACTACCTCATCTAAAACGATGGTCTGATTATCGATCCCATTGATTTTAGCTGTTTTTTTGTGAAGATAATTTACATAAAAACCAATTTTTTTTACCGCAAAAAGGGTAAAAATAATAACTATCAAAAACCATAAAAAATTTTGAAAAAAAATCGTAAAATTTGCGAGGAAAAAAATTTTAGTTAATATTAGCCAAAAAATTACTCCACCAATACTTCCAAAGGTTCCAGGAGCTTTTTTGATATTTCCTAAATAACAAAAAGTTAAAATAAATTCACAAAATTTAAATTGAAAATTTTGTAAGAAATTATTTTTTTTAAACATGAAATTGATTTATTTTTTGGTTTTTTTACGAGGATCAAAATATAGTAAAATTGGTGCCGAAATATAAATCGAAGAATAAGTTCCAATTAAAATTCCAAAGAATGTTGCAGTGCTAAAGCTAAATAAAACTTCTCCACCATAAAAAATTAATGCCAATAATGAAACCAATGTAGCACTTGCGGTGAGAACAGTTCTGCTTAGAGTGGAGTTTGTACTGGTGTTTATTAATTCGCCAAGATTTATTTTTTTATATTTTTGAAGATTTTCTCGAATCCGATCGTAAATTACTACCGAATCATTAATCGAATAACCAATGATCGTAAGGATCGAAGCAATTGATGTAAGATTAAACTCTAATTGAGTTAAGGAGAAAAAACCTAAGGTAAGAGCAGTGTCATGAAGTAGTGCAAAAATTCCACCAATTCCAAATTGCCAATCAAAACGAATCCAGATATAAATCATGATAAAAAGAAGTGACAAACAAAGAGCGAGAATTCCTTTGATAATTAACTCACGACCAACCTGCGGACCAACAAAATCAACTTTGCGATATTCAATGTTGTGATATTTATTTTGCAATAAGTCTTGAATATTTTTAATTAGCAATGTTTGATCTTCACTAGATTTAGCAACTCTGATTAAAAAATCTTTATTATCAATATTTTGAATTTGAACATCGTGAATTTCTTTGGATAATAATTTACGAATATCGCTGATATTAACTTTGTCATTAATACGAGCTTCAATTAAAATTCCTCCCGAAAAGTCAATTCCAAAATTTAATCCCTTAATCAAAACCATTGCAATTGAGCCAATAATTCCAATGATTGATAATATTAGGGCAATTTTGTGAAATGCCATGAAATCAATTTTGGTATTGCTCAATGATCGGCGAAATTTGGACAAAAATCTTGATAAAAAACTCATGAACTTGTTAGAAACTTATCAATTAGCTTTTAGCTACTTTTAACTTACGAATTGATGCAGAAAGTCTTTGCAATTTTCGTGATGCGGTATTGAGTTTAAATATTTTTTTAGTTACTCCACGCATTAATTCAGGTTCGAATGCTTTAAATGCTTCTCTAGCCTTTGATTCATCACCTTCTTTGATTGCTAAATCAACTTTTTTTGCGAATGAACGGATGCGATTTTTACGAGCAGTGTTAATCTCATTTTTTTTTACACTTGCACGGTATGCTTTTTTTGCAGATTCGGTATTTGCCATTTTTTAAATTTTTTTAAAATTAAATTAATTATTGATAATCTTTGATATTCTAAGCTTCATAACTAGAAATTAAAAAATTTTATCAATTAAATCATCATACTTTAATTGAAAAAGATTAGTAAAATATTTGGAAAATTAAAATTAAAATTTTAATTCCAATCTTTCTTAATAATCACAAACTAAGCCTTAACAAAGGTTAATTCAAAATTTCAATCAAGTTTTAAAACATAAAAATTTTACGATTCAAAATTGAATTAGCAAGTAATTTTCTCTTGCTGATTTAAATAAGGTTGAAGAACTTTAGGAATTGTTATTGAATTATCACTATTTTGATAATTTTCTAAAATTGCTAACAATGTCCTTCCAACCGCTAAGGCTGAACCGTTGAGAGTATGAACAAAATTATTTTTATTTTCCTTATTTTTAAATTTAATTGATGCACGACGAGCTTGAAAATCACCACAATTTGAGCAACTTGAAATTTCGCGATATTTATTTTGAGCAGGACTCCAAACTTCTAAATCATAAGTTTTTTGAGCACAAAATCCCATATCTCCACTGCAAAGTAAAATTTTACGAAAAGGTAATTCTAGTTTTTTTAGAATCTCGCAAGCAATATTGGTCATTCTTTCATGCTCTTGATTGGATTGGCTTGGAGTGGTAATGGAAACTAATTCAACTTTTTTAAATTGATGTTGACGAATAATTCCTCGAGTATCTTTTCCAGCTGATCCAGCTTCTCTACGATAGCAAGGAGTATATGCGGTAAAACGAAGAGGAAGATCATTTTCACTTAAAGTTTTTTTAGCAACCAAATTAACCAGCGAAACTTCTGCGGTTGGAATTAACCAATAACCATCACTCGTGCAAAATGCTTCATCGCCAAATTTCGGCAATTGTCCACTGAAAGTCATGGCTTGACTTTTGACCAAATTGGGAGGAGAAATTTCTTGATAGGAATTGGCATTTGCAATATCAAGCATGAAATTGGATAATGCTCTTTCTAGCCTTGCTAAATCCTTACTTAAAGTCGAAAATCTTGCACCCGACATCAAAGCCGATTGTTCAAAATCTAGCATCTTCAACAATTCACCTAATTCATCATGAGCTTTAATTGGGAAATTAAATTGAGGGATTTTGCCAAAAACTTCGATGATTTGATTTTGCTCTTCGCACTCGCCAATTGGAACTGAAGAATCGGGAATGTTAGGAATATTTAGCAAAAGATTATTAATTTCTTCATCAATTTTAAAATCACTTTCTGCAAGAATTAATTTTTCATTAATATTTTTGGATTCGATCATTAAGATATCAGTATTTAAGCCATCTTGCTTATGTTTGGCAATATCTTTGGCAATAAAATTTCTCTTGGCTTGAAGTTCTTGAATTAAAGAAATTTTTTGTTTTTTTTCTTCGTAAAGAATTAAAATATCTTGGGATCTAAACTTAGAGTTTCTTGCGATCATCGCATCATCAAATTTTTTAGGATTTTCTTGAATCCATTTAATATCTAGCATTTTTAAAAATATTTATTGTTAAAATTTTATTTTTTAGATTGCAAATTTATCGATTAATTTGATAAAATAAATTTTTATAAGATATTAATTTCTTAAATAATTTTTTTAAACATATTTTTTTAATAATGATAAATTCCCTTGAATTATCAAAGCAATTATTGCAAATTCCATCCTACAGCGGAGTAAATCACGAAGTTATAGACCTTCTTAAAAATCATCTTCAAAATTTAAATTTTGAATGCGAAATTTTAAAATTTTCTGGTGATGATTCATACGAAGTTAACAATTTACACGCAATTTACAATCCCAAAAAATCTTCGCAAACTATTTATTTCGCAGGTCATACTGATGTTGTAAATGAAGGGGATAAAAATTTATGGAAATATCCACCTTTTGAAGCAAAAATTATTGACGATAAAATTTATGCTCGTGGTGCATCGGATATGAAATGCGCAATTGCTTGCTTCGTTGAAGCGGTATCAAGATTTTTACAAAAAAATCCCAAGCCAAATTTCGGAATCGGTTTTTTAATCACTAATGATGAAGAAAATGATGGGGTAAATGGTACTAAAAAAATGTTGGAAATTTTAAAACAAAATAATTGCCAAATCACTTATTGCTTGGTTGGAGAACCAACTAATCCTGAAAAATTTGGTGAAATGATCAAAATTGGTCGACGTGGATCAATCAGTTTTAAGCTAGAAATTCAAGGTAAGCAAGGACATGTTGCTTATCCGCATAATGCCATAAATCCAATCACTATTTTACTCAATATTTTAAAAATTCTCAAAGATCATAAATTCGATAATGGCAATGAATTTTTTGATGAATCAAATCTTGAAATCACTGCAATTTCATCGCCAAACCTAGGAAGCAATGTTATTACCAACCAAGCTTATGGCGAATTTAATATTAGATTTAACAATCAACATAACTCCAAATCAATTGCCGATTTAGTGGAATATGTTTGCCAAAAATCAATGGTTTTTGGTTCAAATTATCAGTTAAAAACTAAGGTAAGCGGAGAGGCATTTTTAAGTGAACCAAAAAAACTTGCTGAAATTGTTATTAAAGCGGTAGAAAAAATAACTAAAATTACCCCAATTTTAAGCACTACGGGTGGAACTTCTGATGCTCGATTTATCAAAGATTTCGCCAAAGAAGTTGTTGAGATTGGCCTTGTAAATCAAACTGCTCACAAGATTGATGAATATGCTATGCTCAGTGAAATTAAACAATTAAGCGATGTTTATTTTGAAATTATTAATTCTCTTGACGAATCGATTTAGTGAAATAATATTTATTAAAAATATTATTTTTAAGTGAATAATTTCGCTTGACATAAATATTTCTTATTTTAAAATATTGACAATAAATAATTTTGTTTAATTGTAAATAAACATCACTAAACATCATTAAACATATTTCACCAACTTATACCACAAATAAATTTATGTTTGCCACCAATTTTGAAATTAATCAAGATCTTATGCTAGATACTCTTAGCTTCTCAAAGAATATGCAACAAGCTGGAATGGAAAAAAATATTGCCGATATGCTTGCGCTAAATCTTAAAAATTTACAAATTAATCAGCTTGAAAATTTGCTTACTAAAAATGAATTTCGCATTTTTGAAAAAGAAATGCGTCATTTTCAAGTTAGTATGTATGAGTTTAGGCAAGAAATGATTGATTCTAAAAAAGAAATCAAAGAAGATTTTTTGCTATTTAAACAAGAAACAAAATCTGAAAATTCACAATTCAGGCAAGAAATTAAAGCTGAAAATGATCAATTCAGGCAAGAAATTAAAGCTGAAATCGCCGAATTCAAACAAGAAATTAAAGCTGAAATCGCTGAATTCAAACAAGAAATTAAATCTGAAATCGCAGAACTTAAAGCAGATATTGCAGAATTCAAGCAAGAAATTAATAATAAAATTGAAACCTTAGTTACTAAAATAGAATTTAACAGCGAACTTGACAAGATTACTTTAAAACTCACAATTCGTCTTGGGACAATCATGTTAACAGGGATTGGTATTGCATCTGCAACATGTAGTATTATTGCTTTATTAATAAAATTTTAAAAGAAAATTATAAAAATGAAAAAAATTTTAAATAAATTTTCTTCAAAAAATAATCACAATATTTAGCTTACGTTTGATAATAATAAAAAATTTAAAAATGAGCGAAGAAAATAAAAAAATTGTAATTGTTATTGGAGCAGGAGCAAGCTGTGATTTTAGTAAATCGTATTCAACCAATTCTCCACTAAATCATGGTAAAATTAAATATGAAATCTATGAGGATTTAAATTATATTGCACAGCAAAAATTGCAGTCTGAATCAAGAAATTTATTTCCTAAATATTTCTTAGCCGAAAATAAGATTGATGATTATGCCTTTCCTTTGGGCGAAGCT
>CAMCSJ010000088.1 GCA_945878005.1 Rickettsia typhi
GGTACCTTTTTTCTTATAATCGCATAAAACTACTTGAAATGCAAGTAATTATATTTATAGTTGCTACAAATCAATTTTAAACATATTATGAGTATTACTAATTTCAAATCAGGTAATTTTATTCAGCGTTACCAATATAAAAGCTTTGAGCCATCGAAGGTTAATGTAGAATGGCTAATAGACAACGCCGAACTCCAATTTTTATTAAGCCAAGCCGATATAAAACTTGGCGAATTAAATGCCTTTTCGCAGTTAATTCCTGATGTCGATTTTTTCATCAAAATGCATATTTTAAAAGAAGGAACCAAGAGTAGTAGAATCGAAGGAACGCAGACCAACATTGATGATGCCGTGCAAAAGGAAGAAAATATCGAAGCCGAAAAAAAAGATGATTGGCTTGAAGTTCACAATTATGTTGAAACCATGAATCAATCGATAAAATCTTTGGATAAACTTCCTCTGAGCAATCGCTTGCTAAAACAAGCACATAAAACGCTGATGCGTGGCGTTAGAGGTAATCGCAAAACTCCCGGTGAATTTCGTAAAAGTCAAAACTGGATTGGTGGCGTAAGTTTGCGTGATGCGGTTTTTATTCCGCCCCATCAAGACTCGGTCGACGATTTAATGAATGATTTGGAAAAATTTTTACACAATGAAAATTTAGCAATTCCCCAATTAATAAAAATTGGCATTGCGCATTATCAATTCGAAACCATTCACCCATTTCTTGATGGCAATGGCAGAATAGGTCGCTTGTTGATTACGCTTTATTTGGTTAGCAATGATTTATTGTCGAAACCAACGCTTTATTTGTCTGATTTTTTTGAAAAACATCGATCGCTTTATTACGATAATTTAAAGCGCGTTCGAACTCACAATGATTTAGTGCAATGGCTAAAATTCTTCTTAGAAGGCATGCGTGCGACCTCGCAAAATTCGATTCAAACTTTCAAAAACATCATAAAATTAAGAAGTGAGGCGGAAATAAAAATCGCCAAACTTGGCAAAAAACAAGAAATGGCGAGAGAGTTTTTGCAACATCTTTATTCAAATCCGATGGTTGATAGCTCTGATGTGGTGAAGCTTTTCAACATCAACATTTCAACTGCTTTAAGATTAATTGATGATTTTGTGAAGTTAAAAATTTTGAAAGAAATAACAGGGCAAAAACGCAATCGCAATTTTGTGTTTGAAAGTTATATGAAATTATTTAGGTAAATAAAATTAGGTGAATGAAATCTACCTTACAAAAAAATTTTTAATCCTTTACAAAATTTTGTGCCATCTCTCGCCTGCTCTCCCGCAAGGAGAGCGAGAGATCGAGAGCTTTGAAACCATCGCACAAAATTTTAAAGCATTTTTATAATAATTATTTATTTATTTTAAAAATACTTTCCTAATTATTTTTATCTAATAATTTTTTTTTAACTAAAATTTATTTGATTTGCTAATGATAAAATTAAAAAAAATTTACCGAAAAAAAGCTTTTACATTGATTGAATTATCAATTGTGCTCTTAATCGTAGGAATTTTGCTTTCGGGAGTTGTAACTTACTCTCGCTTGGTAAAACAGATGAAGCTAACTACTGTTAAACAAATGACTTATAGCTCTCCCGTATCTGGAATTAAGGGTTTGTCATTATGGCTTGAAACTACTTTAGAAGCATCAATTACGGGAGCTGTTAACGCAATTTATCCCGATGAGAATGAAAAAATAATTTCGTGGAATGATATTAATCCCCAAACATCATCACGAGTAATTGTTTCTCAAACCAATGATAGCTTGCGTCCAATTTATACAACTACTTCAACGATCAATGATATTCCTGCGGTAAAATTTGATGGAACAAAATTTCTCATGAGTTTAAAAGCAAGTGGTGGAAATATTCCGCTAATGGCTGGAGATGATAGTTTTACATTATTTACGGTATTTCAAACCAATGTTAACAATACTAATCAAGCAATTCTTGATCAAAATTATTACTCGGTTGGAGATGTTTCGGGAGGAAGAGCGAGTATATTATTAACTCTTTTTGGTAATTATGGTTTTTGTGGACAAGCAGTTGATTACTGGACTTGTCAGCTATATTATCCTAATACTCCTTATATTTCTGCAATCACTGTTGCGGATAATGGTTTAACTAAAGTTTATTCCAATAGCTATTCAACTCCATGCTCATCAACTATTAATTCAACAGCTTTAAACATTAGTGATGCAGGTTTTTTTGTAGGAACAAAAGGAACAAGTCTCCTTGAGAGAATGAATGGTAATATTTATGAAATTATTATTTATGATCGGGTTTTAAATAATGATGAACTTAATGATATTTTAAGATATTTATCAAAAAAATATAATATTAAACTTAGTTAGTTTATAACTATATTTATTTAATATAGTTAATAAATATTTTTTCAAATAAACTTAACTTAACTTAATACAAAAAATAATATTTCCATCAAATACTTTTTTTAATTATCATGCCAAAAATTATAAAATAAAATTTATTTTTTTTATGAAAATATCGTTTTTTTCTATAAAATTTTAAGCCGAAATTCAAAAAATTAAATCAATATAAGCTAGGTTCAATGAAATTGGCTCTAGGGATAATTAATCTAGAGTGATATGGGCAATTAATCTAAAAAATTCTAAATTAATCTTTTAATCGTTTTTTACGGAGTTGTTCCTAGAGTCTTCAAAGTTAGCACTAAAAACGATAATATTCCAACAATTCCTAACACCATCCATAATGCATAATTATAAATAAAACCCGTTTGGACTTTTGAAATTCCTTGTGAGGCAAATTTACAAATTAATGCCAAGCCATTAGGAATTCCATCAACAAATTTAACATCGATAATTCGCCATAAAAAATTTCCTAAACTTCGCATAGGCTTGATAAATATCACTTCATAAAGCTCATCAAAATACCATTTATTGAAGGAAAATTTATAAAGCCAAGAAAATTTCTTCGCCAATTTCTTTGGCAAATCATTATTCCTAACGTAAAACCAATAAGCCAAAGCAATAGCAACAATGCTTAACAACATTGGTAATAATTTAATTAATGTTGGAGTGTGATGAATTTCATTTAGCAAATCTTGATTTTGAGTTGCAAGAAAAATACTATCGCTAAAGAAATTATTTTCAGCACTAATCATGTTAAAATAATTTGCGCCAAAATATCCTGCAATGACCGATCCAATGGCAAGAACAGCTAGAGGAATAAGCATTAATTTTGGCGATTCATGAGCGTGATCAAAAGTGTGATGATTAGCTCGAGTCTTACCGTGAAAGGTTAAAAATAATAATCGCCAAGAATAAAATGCTGTTAAAAATGCTGATGCTAAACCAAGTCCAAAAGCTAATTTAGCGAATGGAGCGTGAGACATAAAAGCTGATTCTAAAATAGTATCTTTTGAGTAATATCCTGCAAATGGGAAAAATCCTGCAAGTGCAAGAGATCCAATCCACATCATCGCATAAGTAAAAGGAATTTTTTTGTAAATTCCACCCATCTTACGGATATCTTGCTCGTGATGCATGGCATGAATTACACTTCCTGCGGATAAAAATAACAAAGCCTTGAAAAATGCATGAGTTGCTAAATGAAAAATTGCAGGACTATAAGCCGAAACACCGCAAGCAAAAAACATATAACCAAGTTGTGAGCAAGTTGAATAGGCAATAATTTTTTTAATGTCATTTTGTGTTAGGGCAATTGTTGCTGAGAAGAATGCTGTCAATGCTCCGATGATAGTTACAAAATTTAAGGCAATTGGTGATAATTCAAAAAGTGGTGAACAACGAATCACCAAAAAAACTCCAGCGGTTACCATTGTTGCAGCATGGATTAAAGCGGAAACTGGAGTTGGTCCTTCCATGGCATCAGCTAACCAGACATGTAAACCGATTTGAGCAGATTTTCCCATTGCTCCAATAAAAAGTAAAATACAAATCCAGTCAATCGTTACCAATTCAAAACCTGCAAAATTAAATTTATCATCAAGATGTTGTGAAGCAGAATCAAAAACTTGCGAATAATCAAGAGTTCCAAAGTTTAGATAAATTAATGCAATCGCAAAAATTAAACCAAAATCACCAACTCGATTAGCAATAAAAGCTTTCATTGATGCAACATTTGCTGATTGTTTTTTAAACCAAAAACCTATCAGTAAGTATGATGCAACTCCAACTCCTTCCCAACCAAAAAATAATTGTAAAAAATTATCTGCAGTTACGAGCATCAACATGAAAAAGGTAAAGAGTGAAAGATAGGACATAAATCTAGCAATTGATTTATCTTCATGCATGTAGGAAATTGAATAAAGATGAACCAAAAAAGAAATTGTCGTAACAACCACTAGCATTACGCTAGTCAAGGAATCGAGCTTTAAAGCCCAATTAACAATAAAATCTCCTGAAGAAATCCAATTGATGATTAAATGATTTTGTGGAATTTTATTTTGAAAGAAATCAAAGAAAATATACCATGAAAAAATCATGGAAATTAGTAAGCAAGATGTTGTAAAATATTGAGCAAATTTATCGCTGAAATTTTGAGTTTCACTTGATTGATTGCGATTTGGAGCAAGTCGCGAAAGCAGTGAACAAAGAATAAAACCAATCAATGGTAAAAAAACTGTTAGCTTAAGAAGCATAAAACAAAAAATTAATTGAAATCTAAAAATTATTTGAATTTAACTGACAAGATATTTTGACAATTTTTTAAATATTTTTGACAATTTTCTTATAAAAAAAAATTTTAGCAAGGGTAATTTACGGTAATTTTATTGATCTAGATTTTTGTTTTTTATTAAAAAAATTTTTAAAAGATTTTTATTGGTTTTACTTGACATAAATATTTGTTATTTTAAAATACTGAAAATAACTATTGTTAATTTTTTTATTTAAATAACTTAGTTATAACCATTTATACCAATATTGATTTTACCACAAATTATTAAATTATGCTTACCACAAATTTTGAAATAAATCCTAGTTTTATGCTTGATACTCTTAGCTTCTCACAAAATATGCAACAAGCTGGTATGAGTAAAGATACCGCTGATAAATTGGCAATTAATTTAAAAAATCTTCAAATTAATCAGATCGAAAATTTACTTACCAAAAAAGAATTCAACATTTTTGAAAAGGAAATGATTAATTTCCAAGAAACTATCAAGGATTCTAGAAATGAACTAAAAACTAATATCAAAGAATTAAAAGTTGATATCGGGGATTTTAAGAAAGAAGTTAAAGTTGATATTCAAGAGCTAAGAACTGGAATGGATGATTTTAAAAAGGAAGTTAAAGTTGATATTCAAGAGTTAAGAACTGAAATGGGTGATTTTAAAAAGGAAGTTAAGACTGATATTCAAGAGTTAAGAACTGAAATGGGTGATTTTAAAAAGGAAGTTAAAGCTGATATTCAACAGTTAGGAACTGAGATGGGTGATTTTAAAAAGGAAGTTAAAGCTGATATGGATAATTTATTATCAAAAAAAGAATTTTATAATGAAATTCAAAAAGTTACTCTAAACCTAACTATCAAGCTTGGAGCAATTATGGTAACTGGAATTGGGGTAATTGGTATTTTAATTAAATTTTAAATTATATTAAAAAATTAAGTAAATTTTACCAAAAACCTGAGCCAATTCTTGTATCACCCTTCCCTGTCATTTTCCAGACATTGCCAATGCTATGAGCTCCCGGACTATATCTTTCATCCCCTGGAAGAGTTGGAGTCATTTCCGCAGTTTGCAACATTCCCAGCACTGAATGTCGACAAAAAGCATGAGCTCCCCAAAAAATTCCCGAATAATCACTTAAATTTTTCTTCACTTCAGTTTTATTATTCCAATTGATTTTATTAAATTCCTTACGATATTTTTTACGAATTTTTTGATAATCCGGATTAGAAACGATTAGATCTGGATCGCGTTTCCAAGTGTAAAAATTCATGTAAAATGCACCACCAAATTGACTTCCCAATCCTGATTCGCATCCATGTTTCCAGCCTAATTCGAAACCCGGAGATCCACCTTTTGGCATATGGCTAAAAATATATCCCATAGGCTTATACCAATTATCATAACAAGAGCTGGTAAAAAAAATAATTATTATTGTAAAATATTTTTTTAGTTTATTTATCATGATTTTAGTTTTTTATTATTTATTACTGTTAAAAATAATTTTATTTAATATATTTTAGTTAATATAATTTATTCAGATAATTTGAGATAATTTAATTAGGTAATTTAGGTAACTTAATTAAGCAATTTGAGTAATTAAATTAACCAATTTACCAACCTAAAAATTGACCTTTCGATCCTCCCGACCAAAGTGGATTTCCTCCAAGAGCCGATCCCCCAGATCCTGATCCTCCTTTTTGCAATACATCAAAAATTCCTCCAAATCCACCTCCCGTAAGGCTTGATCCCATGGTTCCATCCATTCCACCTCCCCAAGTATCATTGATATTTCCAGCACTAAATCCCGAATCATAACCATATGGGTTGATGAACCTATCAAAAGATGATTG
>CAMCSJ010000089.1 GCA_945878005.1 Rickettsia typhi
CAAGCAATTACTGATATTGAAAATAAAATTGTCTATAGCAGATTAGGTGATGTTTTTAGAGTTGCAGGAATTGCCGAATTTGGATCAAGTAAAAAAGAAAATAAAAATCATTTAAAATATATCAGAGAAAAAATGGTCAATAGTTTTGCCAATTACGGAGATATTTCCAATGCTATTGAATGGTCGAGTTATCGTCCATTTCGTCCAAATTCTTTACCATTAATTTGTAATGTTAAAAAATATCCTAATTTATTTTTAAATACGGGACATGGATCACTTGGCTGGACTCTTGCTTTGGCATCTGGAAAAATACTTGCCAATTTGATTGATAATAATCCTATTGCCCAATTTGAATTTCTTGCTCAAGAAAATATTGAACCAAGTACTAAATAAAAATAATCGCAATTCTTAATTATTACTAAAAATACTTAATTAATAATTAAAATAACAGCTCTTAATTATAATAAATATTAAGCAATAATTTGTAATAATTGTTAAATTACTAATAAAATATTGATTTAAATATTAATTTAAATCATTTCATATTTTAAAAATAAGTTTTGAATATTTCTTAACATCTCTTGCTAGATGAAGAGATCCACAAATCACAACCCTTACAGCTTGATCATTCGCAATTTTTGAAATATGATTTAGTGCATCAATTAGATCGTCAAATCCTTTAATTTCTCGATCAAATTTTTTGGCAATTTTACAAATCACTTCGGGATCTTCAGCATATGGTTCGCCATTTACTCTTACTGCAATAAGTCTAGCAATATTTTCAAATTTATTTACAAAATTTTCTTTACATTTTGCTCGACTAAATCCACAAATTACAAAATTTTGTTTTCGATCATTTTGTTCTTTAAGCCAGACAGAAAGACTATATGCTCCACCTTCATTATGAGCTCCATCAATCCAAATTTCACTTTGTGAATTATTAAGAATTTTATTGAGATTATTGTTAACTTTTTCTAAACGACTTGCCCATTTTACATTCTTAATGGCATTTCGAATCGCATTTTCGGTGATATTAAAATTTTTAACTTTTAACGCACAAGTAATTGCACAAGCAAAATTGATATATTGATGAGATCCAATTAGGGCAGGAGGAGGAAGATTTTCAAAAAAGATTTCTCCACAATGATAATCAAATTCTTTAGTTTCTTCATTCATTTCAACAGAATAATCATCATCATAAAAATAACTATCAATCATCTGATCATTGGCAAGAATCTTAATAATTTCTTTTGCTGAATTAGTTTGCGATGCAACAATTAACGGAGTATTTGGTCTAATTATCATGGCTTTTTCCAAGGCAATTCTTTCAATGCTATTGCCAAGATATTCCATATGATCGTATGAAATTGGAGTTATTACGCTAGCAAATTTATTTTCAACAATATTGGTTGCATCAATTCTTCCACCCATTCCGCATTCTAGAATAATAATATCTGCAGGAATTTTTGAAAATGCTAAAAATGCTCCAATCGTAAAACTTTCCATAAATGTTAAATTTACATCTAAAGAAGCTAATCGAACTTCGTCCATAACTTCATAAAGAAATTTATCAGAAATATTTTCTCCAACTAGATTGATTCTTTCATTGCAATCATGAAGGTGAGGAGAGGTGTATAAATGAACTTTATATCCTGCACATGAATAAATTTTAGCTAATAGCGATGAGGTTGATCCTTTGCCATTAGTTCCTGCAACATGAATTACTCGAGCCATTTTTTGATGAGGATTATTTAATCTTTTCAAGATAATTGACATTCTTTCAAAGACCGTTTCAAAATCGACTTGCCTTTTACCAAGGGTTGCAGGTATTGGATAATGAGGTAAATAAACCATTTCTAAATAAAAAATTAAAATTAAAATTTTAAAAAAATCTATTTTTAAAAAAACCTAAATAGCAAAATTAATTGAAAAAATCTTTAATTAAAACAATAAAATTTTTAATAATATCACCATTGATGATCATTGGTTTTTTTGAAAATGTAAATGCTCATGCAGAATATATCAATCAAACGAAATATCGCGATGATAAGCCATTTGTTATCGGTGAGGGATTTATTAATTTTTCATTATCAAATCATTATCAAGCCAATGGCTATAATGAAAAAATTCTTAGCGATTCAGTTTCAAAAAATCATCTAAGTTCAAATAATACAAGCATTGGTAATGATTCACAAATTTATTTAAAATCTGGAATAAATCATAAGAAATATCAAAAATTTGGTGCAATAGCAAAAGTTGAATTTAATTATTCTAGTGAAAATTTTTCAAATAATGGGGTAAAACAAAATCCAAATCTTGATCAAATATTTCTATTTGCGGAAAATGATTTTGGAAAATTTGAGTTGGGAAATAATCAAGCAGTTAATCAAAAAATGAAATATGGTCCAGCTCGATTTGCCAGAGGATCGGGAGGAATAAATGGAAAATATTTACAATATGTTAATTTGCCAATGTTAGCAAATTCTAATAGCATTAATTCACCTTTATGCGATAATTTAGGATCTCAATCTTGTAGCAATATCAAGCTTCCTCGATTTATTACTTTAGCACAATCGCCAATTGGTCATGGAGGATATGCAAAAAGTTTTTATCGTCGAGGAGTTAACAATAATTTTGATATTAATCACAGAGATTATAATGCTTATAGTCGAAGTAATTTTCGAGCATTTAAGGATGATAGTTATGATGGCTTAGAAGATGCAACTAAGATTAGCTATTATTCGCCAAAAATAAATGGATTTCAAATCGGATTAAGCTATGCACCAGATTCATCACAAAATGGACTTTCATCTAATACTGCACTTGATCTAGATTACATCAGATTAAAAAATATTTTTGCAATTGGTTTAAATTATATTGAAGATTTTGATAATTTAGCAGTTGCATTTTCTGCAACGGCCGAGAAAGCAAAATATCATCAAAATAATAATAATTTATTTTTAAATAATTCATCAATTGATCCAATTAAAAGAAATGATCTTATGGCTTATGATCTTGGTTTTGCATTAAGCTATTTCGGGTTTAAACTTGGTGCATCATGGGGTAATTGGAATAAATCTCTTCAACCTAAAACTGGTATTTATTCTTGTGAATATCAGTTAAACATCAATATCTCTTCACAAGATTGCACAGCAAATAATAAAAAATTTAGAAATCCCTATTATTACACATTAGGACTTGCTTATCAAATTAGTGGATTATCCGCAAGTATCTCTTCAATAAAATCAAATTTTCAAAATAATATTTTTAACGCTTATTCATTTGGAATTGATTATAAATATTCCAAAAATTTACTACCATATTTGGAAATTACCAAATTTGCATTTAAGGTTGATCAACCCCAAGCAAGTAATATAATTAATCAAGCAACTCTTGACAATAAATCCAGACAGCTTAAAAACAATTATGGCAATATTTTTTTAATAGGAATTTTATATTCATTCTAATTCATGAGTAGCATTGCAGCACTAGATTCATTTATGTTACCTTTGAAACAAATCCTTGATCGCGATGGGGTTAATGAAGTTTCAATTAATCGTCCTTTTGAAGTGTGGATTGAATTTAAAGGAGATATGATTCGCGAAGAATTACCAACCTTTGATTTAGAGCATTTAAAATCATTGGGTCGACTAGTTGCTCAAGCAACTGAACAAAGATTAAGCGAAGAAGAACCTTTGCTTTCAGCAACGCTTCCCAATGGTTTTCGTATCCAAATTGTTTTTCCTCCAGCATGTGAGCAAGGTAGTGTAGTTATCTCAATTCGTAAACCAGCCATTTTAAAATGGACTCTTGAGGATTACGATAAAATGGGAATGTTTGATGCAACATCGGTTGGTGAAATAGAGGATAAAAATTCATTAATTTTATCGAAACTTCTTCAGTTAAATCGTATTAAAGAATTTTTACAAAGATCAGTTTTATATAAAAAAAATATTATTATTTCGGGTGGAACATCTACAGGTAAAACTACATTTACCAATGCAGTTATTCGTTCAATTTCTCATGAAGAAAGATTAATAACTGTCGAAGATGCTCGAGAAATAGATTTATCATTCCATCCAAATCGAGTTCATTTAATTGCCTCAAAAGGTGGACAAGGTCGATCAAAAGTTACCACTCAAGATTTAATCGAAGCTTGTTTAAGACTTAGACCTGAAAGAATAATTGTTGGAGAGCTTAGAGGAACTGAGGCATTTTCATTTTTACGAGCAATTAATACTGGTCATCCGGGATCGATTTCAACTCTTCACGCTGATACTCCATTAATGGCAATTGAGCAATTAAAAATGATGGTAATGCAAGCAGGACTTGGAATGACTCCATCTGAAATTACTTCCTATATTCGCAATGTGATAGATGTAATTGTCCAATTAAAACGCGGAAATAAAGGTCGAAGATATATTTCAGAAATTTATTTTCGTCCTCTTCACGATCCCAATTTAAAAAATAAAATTGAATAAATTATGTTTAATAATAATTTTTTTATTAAAAAAAATAATTCTTTAAAGCTTTCAACAATTTTGGAGTTAACTAATTCAAAATTATCAAAAGATGCTGATCTTAATCAGGAAATAATTGGAATATCGACTCTAGAAAATGCTACTTCTGATGAAATTACTTTTTTATCTTCTGTGCAATATATTGATAAATTAAATATCTCAAAAGCAGGATTTTGCTTAATCGAAGAAAAATATCTTCACAAAATTTCTAATCAAATTATCGGATTAATAAATCCAAATCCTTATTTTTGTTATGCTAAAATTGCTCAAGAATTTTACCAAGAAAAATTACCCGAATTCTCTGAAAATAATATTCATCCATTGGCAAAAATTGGTAAAAATTGCAACATTGCATCAACTGCAATAATTGGAAAAAATGCTACAATTGGAGATAATTGCATTATTTCATATAATGCTGTAATTCAAGATGGCTGTAAGATTGGTAATAATTGCTACATTCATTCAAATGTCTCAATTTCATTTGCTGAAATTGGCAATAATTGCATAATTCATTCGGGAGTAAAAATTGGCCAAGATGGCTTTGGTTTCGTTAATCATCAAGGAATTAATCATAAAATAATTCAATTAGGAATTGTTAGAATTTATAATGATGTTGAAATTGGAGCAAATAGCTGTATCGATCGCGGAGCATTGCTTGATACCATAATTCACGATCAAGTTAAAATCGATAATCTTTGCCAGATTGCTCATAATGTTGAAATTGGGATGGGAACTGTAATGGCTGGATGTTCGGCAATTGCTGGAAGTTCTAAAATTGGCAAATATTGCCAAATTGGTGGAGGATCTTGTATCAATGGTCATATTAAAATTGGCGATATGGTTAAAATCGCTGGAATGTCGGGAGTGATGAGAGATGTTGAAGATAAGCAAATCATTGCAGGAATTCCTACTTTGCCAATCAAAAAATGGCATAGAATTAATTCGACAATTCTTGGTTTAATTGGAAAAAATTCACATTCATAATTTAAATTAAAATGGTAAAATTTATTATAATGATGGTTATATCCTTAGTAGTTTCCCAATTGCTACATTTGTTTTTTAGTGAAAAAAATTCGGGAATTGAATCTAAGGATCAACAACATTTTAAGGTAATTTTACAGCAAGGAGTTGTAGGTTGCATAGCGCAAGATAAATTTGATTTAGTTCAAAAATTATATAGTCAAAATGATGTTGCTGAAATTAAAAAAATTTTAAACAATAAGGAATGTTTTGTTTTTGTTAAGGATGAGGAATTTAGTGGACCAAAAACAAATTGCGATAATAAATCTAAAATTACTGATAGCTTTACTTTTTCTTCTAAAAAATTTCAACTAACTAAAATTGTTCTTCCTTGCTTTGCATTTAAAACAATATAAAACCTATTGCGGATAGGGCGATTTTTTGCTTCATTAATCTCAAAGCTCTCGATCTATCGCTCTCTCCTTGAGGGCTTACGCCCCTTACAATTATGTGCAATGATCCCAAAGCTCTCGGGCTCTAAGCTCCCCCCTTGAGGGGGAGCAGGCGAGCGAATCGCAACGGTAGTTGCGGTTTGGGAGCCGTGGGGGGTCGGAATACTAGAGTTTCTTGAAGTTTAGCAACATTTAAAAAAGCAAAATAAAAAAAATATAAAAAATGGCGATTTCTTGATTTAGAATTTCGATCCTAAAAATATGAATTTTTTTTAAATAAAAATTAAGGTTTTTTTAAAATAATTCGAGGTTTTTTTAATTTTTTTTAGGATTTTTTAGAAATTTTTTTTGTTTAAAAGTTAAATCAAGAAATCGTCATTTTTGAAAAAATTTTTCTTTCCAGTTTTTTAGATGTTGCTACATCCACTCAATCTCTAGCTTTTCGACCCCCCACCGACTCCTTAAGCCTTAACTAACGTTAAGGCTTGTTCGTCGACTCCCCCTCAAGGGGGGAGTTATGTGCCCGTAGGCGTTTTAAGTATTTCTGTAAATTGTAGGGATGTAAGCC
>CAMCSJ010000090.1 GCA_945878005.1 Rickettsia typhi
AAGGTGAGTCTGCGTAAACCTAGTAAATCTAGGTGCGCAAAGACGATAAATCTAGGTGCGCAAAGACGAATCCTGAAAAATTCAATTGCATCATTTAAAATTTTAATTTTAAATCAGGCATTTGAATTTAAAGGTGAGTCTGCGTAAACCTAGTAAATCTAGGTGCGCAAAGACGAATCCTGAAAAATTCAATTGCATCATTTAAAATTATTACTCCCAAATTGCAATTGGAGGAAGAGACATCAGAATCGCTTCCGCATTTCCTCCCGTCATCAATCCAAATCTAGTTCCACGATCATAAACCAAATTAAATTCAGCGTAAAGTCCTCGTTTTTTTAATTGATGATGTCTTTGTGCTTCATTAAATTTTTCATACATTTTTCTTCTGACAATTTTTGGATAAATTTCTAAAAATGCCTTACCAACATTTTGGGTAAAATTGAAATCCTTGGAAAAATTTTCTGGATCATCGCCATTATTGAGATAGTCATAAAAAATTCCCCCAACTCCTCTTGAAACTCCACGATGTTTAATGAAAAAATATTCATCACACCATTTTTTAAACTTGGGATAATAACTTGAATCGCTTGCATCGCATGCCTTTTTAAAAGCCAAATGAAAATCATTAGTTTCGACATCATCTTCAAACATTGGATTTAAATCAGCTCCACCTCCAAACCAATTTTTTTTGGTGACAATAAATCTGGTATTCATATGAACGGCTGGAACTAAAGGCGAATTCATATGAGCAACCAAAGAAATTCCCGTCGCAAAAAATTGAGGATTTTCAATTGCCCCAGGAATTTCTTTGCGAAATTCTTCACTAAATTCACCGTAAACTTCTGAAAAATTTACTCCAACTTTTTCAAAAACATTGCCTTTCATTAACGACATTTCTCCATATCCACCATCGCAATTTTCAAGAGTTGGATCCTTTGATTTATCAAGTCTTTGCCAATTTTTTCTCACAAATTTTGCGAAATTTGGAGATAGATTTTCCGATGAATTTTCCAAGATTTTTTTTTGGGCAAACTCATTTTCAATTTGTTCAAATTCTGCGCAAATTAAATCCCTTAATTCCTTGAACCACTTAACAGCAGAAATTTTTTTATCGTTAATATTCATAAAGTTTTTATTGATTAGCTTGATTTATTGGCAAATTGAATTTTTAATTTCTGTTGTAATTTAAATATTTTAAATAAAATAAACTAAATTACTTAAAAAATTTTAAAACAAAAAAATGAATTTTAAATCAAAATTTTTACAAGAATTTTTTGATCGCGGATATTTATCTCAATGCACTGATATTAAAGGTCTTGATGATATTTTAGCAACTCAAAAAATTACGGGATATATCGGTTTTGATTGCACGGCATCAAGTCTTCATGTTGGAAGTTTAGTACAAATTATGATTTTGCGATTAATGCAAAAGCATCACCATATTCCAATTATTCTGCTTGGAGCAGGAACAACCAAGATCGGCGATCCATCTGGAAAAGATGAGGCAAGGCAAATTTTAAATTCTCAAACTATTGCCAATAATTTATCGGGAATTAAAAACACTTTGGAAAAATTTATAAATTTTACGGGAGAAAATTCTGCAAAATTAGTTAATAATGATGATTGGCTTAAAAACCTTAATTACCTTGATTTCCTTCGTGATATTGGTCGACATTTTTCAATCAACAGAATGCTTACTTTTGATTCCGTAAATACTCGTCTTGCCAGAGAACAAACCTTATCATTTCTTGAATTTAATTACATGATTTTACAAGCTTATGATTTTGTTGAACTTAAGAAAAACCATAATTGCGTTTTACAAATTGGTGGATCAGATCAATGGGGAAATATCGTCAATGGCGTTGAATTAAATCGCAGACTTAACGCTATTGAAGATTCAAATACCAAAAATTTTGATAAAAATAATCCTCAAAAATCTCACGAAATTTTTGGATTAACTACCAATTTACTCACCACTTCCGATGGGAAAAAAATGGGCAAAACCGCTAGCGGAGCAATTTGGCTTGATGAAAAACTACTTGATCCTTACGAATATTTTCAATATTTTCGAAATAGCAATGATTTAGATGTCATAAAATTTTTAAAATTATTTACCGATTTAGATCTTTTAGAAATTGCCAAATATGAAAATCTTTATGGTCAAGAATTAAATCCTATAAAAGAAATACTTGCTTTTGAAACTACAAAAATCTGCCACGGTAAAGAAATTGCTGAAAATATTTTACAAAAATCTCGTGAAATTTTTTTAAATAAAAATGCCCAAGCTTTTGAAAAGAAAATTATTAATTCTTGCAATCAAAATAAAAAAATTATCGATATAATTTTTGAAATTAATGCTACAGAATCAAAAGCTGATGCTAAAAGATTGATCGAAGGAAAAGCAGTTAAAATCAATGGTGAATTAGTTCAAGATATAAATTTATCTTTCACCAATAATCAACAATTTGAACTAACTATCGGTAAAAAGAAACATTTTCAAATAGTTATTAACTAGATCTAATTTAAAATATATAATTTATGGAAAAAAAATTTATTGGAATTGGCAATGCAATTATTGACGTGCTTTGTAAGATTGATGATGATTTTCTTAAAGATCACAATTTAATCAAAGGATCAATGACCTTAATTGATTTAGCAATAGTAAAAAAATTATCCAATTTATCGATTGAAAAAATTTCTTCAGGTGGATCAGTAGCAAATTCAATGGCAACCCTAGCAAGTCTTGGAGTTAACTGTAAATTTTTTGGAATTGTTGGAGATGATGAATTTGGAGAAAAATTTATCAATGAAATTGAAAAAACCAATTGTCAATTTATTGGCAAAAAAATTGCTCTTAAAACTAGTGCAATTTGTTATATTCTTATTACTCCAGATGGAGAAAGAACCATGTGCACCTATCTTGGATGCGCTTCTCAAATTGACGAAAAACTAATTAATGAAAATGATTTTTCCCAAGCTGATTTATTATATCTAGAAGGATATTTATGGGATAGCGATACCACTTCAAATGCTCTCAAAAAGGCGATAAATTTTGTCAAAAAACATCGTGGAAAAATTGCTTTTAGCTTATCTGATAGCTTTTGTGTCGATCGTCATAAAGCAGATTTTATAAATTTAATTTCTAATGATCTTGATATTCTTTTTGCCAATGAACAGGAATTTCTTGCACTAATCTCCCAAACAAGTTTTAACATTTCACAAGCAAAAGAATTGATAAATAAAATTTCTAATAATAATCAACATTTATTAACAATTATCACGAGAAGTCAAAATGGTTGTTGCGTTATTAATAACGAAACCTTAACCTTAGAGGTTCCTGTTAAAAAAGTTGAAAAAATCATTGACACTTCAGGAGCGGGAGATAACTTTGCCTCAGGATGGTTTTTTGGTTACAATCAAAATTACTCTAATCTCGAATCTGCAAAGCTAGCAAATTTACTAGCATCGCATATTATTCAGCAAATTGGGGCAAGATTTGATAATGATCAAATTTTTAAAATCTTAAAAAATTAGTTTTATGACATTATGGACAATTGAATCATTGCATCAAGCTTTAAAAGATGTTATTGTTGAATCAGAAAAAATTATTAAAGAAAAAAATTCTAGCTTCGATAATGTTTTTATCGATACTAGAAAACCAAGTCCAAATTCTATTTTCCTTGCCTTAAAAGGGGAAAATACTGATGGCCATAAATATCTCAAACAAGCCCAAGAATCTGGAGCAAAGCTTGCAATAATTGATCATATTTTACCTGAATTTTTAGATCTAAATCTTCAATTGATTTTAGTAAAAGATACTTTTCAAGCTCTTCATAAACTTGCTGAATTTGCAAGATCAAGAAGTAAAGCAAAAATATTTGCAATTACGGGAAGTGTTGGAAAAACTGGAACCAAAGAAATGCTTAAAACTGCATTTTCTAGTCAGGGAAAAACTTACGCAAATATTGGAAATCTCAATAATCACATCGGTCTTCCATTGTCACTTTGCAATCTTCCAATTGATTGCGAATATGCAATTTTTGAAATGGGCATGAATCATCTTGGCGAAATTGAACCCTTATCTAAACTTGCTAAACCACATCTAGCGGTTATTACCAATGTTGGTCCCGTTCACATTGAATTTTTTAAGGATGAGCAAGAAATTGCCTTAGCAAAATCTGAAATTTTCACGGGATTAATGGTTGGTGGATATTGCTTGATTAATCGCGATAATCCCCATTTTGAATTTCTTCTTAATCGTGCTCGAGCTTACAAAATTAACGAAGAAAACATTATTAATTTTGGAACTAATCACCGAGCAAATTATCAAATTACTCATACCGAAATTAAAGGTCCAGCTCTTACTCAAGTTTCATTAAAGCTCAAAAGTGGCAAAATTGTTTCTTACGAAGTATCTTGCACTAATCAAGCGGTAATTTTTAATTCCGCAATCACCGTAGTTGCTTGCGATTTATTTGGTAAAAATTTAACCACCGCTCTTGATTCGATTAAAAACTATAGCTCATCAGCTGGTCGTGGCAAAATTTCTGAAATCACCTTTCAAAATAAAAATCTCACCATCATCGATGATTCCTACAATGCGAGTTTATTATCAATGAAAGCTGGAATTGAACATGCGAGTAATTTAAAAAAAATATTACAAAAAAAACGAGTAATTTGTGCAATTGGCGATATGCTTGAACTTGGTGATAAATCAAGCGAACTGCACTTTAAAGTGGTAAATTATTTAAAAGAATATTCAATTGATTTGGCAATTTTAGTTGGAAATAAAATGAATGAAGCAAGCGTTAATCTGCAACCAGATACTTACAAACTTTATCCTAATTCCCAAATTGCTAGTGAAGATTTTGAAAATTTATTACAAGATGATGATATCATTTATTTCAAGGGTTCTCGAGGAACTCGTATGGAAAAAATTATCGAAAAATTAATCCCCAAAACCAGTGATCACTAATCTTTTTTTTGAAAATAATTTATGGCTTAAAGCTTTATTATGCATTAGCTCTTCTTTTTTAATTGGTTTTTTTTCGATAAAGAAATACATCAAAATTATGAATCAAAAAGCCCTTTATCAACCTATTCGCGATAGTGGTCCACAAACTCATTTACAAACTAAAAAGAAAACTCCCACCATGGGTGGAATTTTTATTATTCTTGCTACCCTGCTTAGCACCCTACTCTTCATTGATATCTCCAATCGCTACATTCTCGTAATTTTATCGGTAATGTTAACCTTTGGAATTATCGGATTAGTTGATGATCTCCTCAAAGTTATCTTCAAAAATCCCAATGGATTTCGTGGATCTTACAAAATAATCATCCAATTTGCGGTAATTGGTGGAGCATTTTTATGGCTAGGAATAATTGACAATACTCACCTCAATAATCAAATTTCAATTCCAATTTTTAAGGATTTTGCACTTACCCTCAACATCATCCTTTATGTTTTATTTGTAAATTTCGTAATCGTTGGAACATCCAACGCAGTCAATCTTACCGATGGGCTTGATGGATTAGTTTCAGTTCCTGCAATCATCAATCTAATCTGTTTAATTTTTATAATTTTTTGTATTTCAACTCCCAAAATTTCCAGTCATTTAAATCTTTTCCAAATAAAATTTACGGGTGAAATAATTTTCTTTTGCCTTAGTTTAATTGGTGCAATTGGAGCATTTTTATTTTTTAATTTAAAACCTGCCAAAATTTTCATGGGCGATGTTGGAAGTCTTGCAATTGGCTCCACTCTTGGGTTAATTGCCATCATCATTAAACAAGAAATAATATTTTTTATAATTTCTTTAGTGTTTGTAGCTGAATCATTATCGGTAATTTTACAAGTAGGTTCTTACAAAATTCGTAAAAAAAGAATTTTCTTAATGGCTCCTCTTCATCATCATTTTGAAAAATTAGGATGGGAAGAAACCAAAGTAGTCAAGGCTTTCTGGGCAAGTTCATTTTTCTTTGCTTGCCTAGGAATTATAATTTTTTTGATTTGACGATTATTTTTTTCAATCTAGATTATCATATCTATTATCGATAATCAATAACTTATTTTTTTAAAATATAACTTGTTGACTCCACTCTAATAACAAATTTTTAACCAAAAATATAAATATAATGAAAAATACCCGTATTTATCTATATGATTCAACGCTTCGAGATGGAGCACAAACCAGCACCGTAAATTTTTCAACTCACAATAAAAATACTATCGCCAAACTTCTTGATAATTTGGGAATTGATTTTATTGAAGGAGGATGGCCGGGAGCAAATCCCACCGATGATAAATTTTTTGATGATTTACCAAAATTAACCAACTCAAAATTTGTGGCATTTGGAATGACTCGCAAAGCCAATATCTCAGCCAGTAATTGTCCTAGTCTTAGTGCCGTAGTCAATAGCAACGCCTCAACAATCTGTCTAGTTGGAAAATGTTGGGATTTTCA
>CAMCSJ010000091.1 GCA_945878005.1 Rickettsia typhi
TTTTGAATATGCCAAAGCAAGGGAGATTGTTGAAGAATTTTTTTGGCATTATTTTTGTGATAATTATTTGGAAATTTGTAAGGTAAGATCTTATGGTTTATCAGCTCAAATCTTAGAAAATGTTGAGCTTAACGCTGATCAAAAAAATCTTATAATCCAAAAACAATTAAGTGCAATTGCTAGTTTGTATTTTTGTTTGAAAAATATTTTAAAGCTTTTTGGACCTTTTATTCCCCATATTTGCGAAGAAATTTATTCAGTAATTTTTAAAAAAGAATTTGAGGAAAAATTATCGCTTCATGCTCGAAATAATCACAGTGAATTAAATATTGATTTTAACCAAATTGATGTTGAAAAAATTGCTAAAATTGGCGATGAATTATTGGCAATTATTTTTGAAGTAAGAAAATATAAATCCGAAAAAAACATCTCGATGAAAACTTCAATTTCAATTTTACAAATATCATCTAAGTTAGATTTATCAAGGATTAGCGATGATATTGCTAATGTTTGTAATGCCCAAAAAATTGAATTTGTTAATGGTTTAAATTTGGTAAATATTATAAATTAGAATTTCATATTTGAAATTAAAGAAGTTATGCTCATCTATAAGTTTTAGCTAAATTTAGCTTGGTAAAATTTAACCAAATAAATTGTTTTTTTATAATTTGCTAATTTATATTGCTAAAAAAATTAACTGTGAAAAAGTTGCAGTGATATTGAAAAATATTAAAAGCAGGGAAATTAAAATCTTAATGCTGATTAGTTTTTTTGAAGAATTATTTTTAAATTATGATCAAAAAAAATATTGCGATAATTGGTGCTGGAATATCTGGTTTAATTTTAGCTAATGAGCTAAAAGAAATCGGTAAAATTACCATTTTTGAAAAGGCTAGGGGAGTAGGTGGAAGAATGGCATCGAGGAGTTTTGAAAATTTTACTTTTGATTTTGGTGCGCAATTTTTTACTGCTAAAACTCCTGAATTTAAATCATTTGTAAATGACTTAATTGATAAAAAAATTGTTGAAAAATGGCAGGCAAATTTTGTTGAAATCGATGATAATAAAATTACTTATAAACGAATGTGGAATTCAGCAAATGAGCATTTTATTGCATCTCCAAAAATGAATTCCTTGGCTAAATATTTAGCAAAACAATTGGAAAATTCAGTTGAAATTATTTTACAAAAAAAAATTTCCAAAATTAAAAAAATTAAAAAATTAATTTCGCTTTTTGATGAAGAAGAAAATTTATGTGGAAAATTTGATCTTGTAATTCTTACAATCCCAAGTGATCAAGCGATAGAATTACTTCCTAATAATTTTAGTTATTTTGAACAATTAGCAACAAAAAAAATGTCTCCATGTTTTGCGGTAATGCTTGGATTAAAATCAAAACCAAATCTTGATTGGGATTGTGCATATTTAAAAAATTCTAAGCTTAGTTGGATCGCTTTTGAAAGCTCTAAGCCAAGCAGGAGTAATGTTCAATCTTTAACTTTATTATCTCGAAATTCATGGGCTAATGAGAATTTAGAAAGAGATTTGCAAGAAATTAAAAATGAATTAATTGCTGAATTTGAATATGCTACTAACTTAAAAATTACCGATATTCTTCATAGCGATATTCATCGTTGGAAATATGCTAATATTGAAAAGCAAAAAGGTGAAAAATTTATTTATGATGAAAAAAACTCGATTGCTTTAGCATCGGATTATTTTATTCAAGGACGAATTGAATGTGCATTTCAAAGTGCTATGGCATTAGCTTTTGAGTTAAAGAACAAATTTAAAGATGATAAAAAAAGTTCTTAAAAATTTTACAAATTTACCAAAAAATATTTTAAGCTTAAAGTTATTAAAAATAATATTTAATAATCAAAAATATCGATTCTTGTTGATGGGTAGTTATAACTTTATTTTTAATTATTTTGTTGGATTAATCATTTTTAAAATTTTTATAATGAATATTTGGTCAATATCATTATTTTATATTTTTAACATTATTCATAATTTTTTTATTCATAAATTTTTTAGTTTTCGGAAGTTAAAATTTTGTTATAAAGAGCTAGCTAGAGCTTTAATTGTCTATGGTTTGATGTATTTATTTTCTAGCTATTTTTTACTATTTTTGATAGGCAAAGGTTTATCTCAAATTTTAGCATATCATCTTAATATTTTAGTTTCACTAATGTTGTTTTACTTTTTACATTCACAATTTACTTTTAAAGTAAAGTTATAAATTTAGTGAATAAAATTATAAAATTGATTAAAATTTTAACTATATTTTAACAATCTTTTAGCCATGGCTATAAATATCAATATTGCTAAATCCTTGAATATCAAGCATCGCTCTAGTAGGAAGAAAATCTAAACAATTTTTTAAAATTATTTGACGATTTTCCCTTTGAATCATAATTAAAAGTTTTTCTTTAAGTTGATGAAGATAAAGGACATCGCTTGAAGCATATTCTAGCTGTTTATCGGTTAAGACTAGATTTCCCCAATCTGAAGATTGCTGTTTTTTAGAAATTTCAATTCCCAATAATTCTTCGCAAAGATTTTTTAGACCATGTGAATCACTATAGGTTCTAACTAGTCGAGAAGCAATTTTAGTACAAAAAATATTGTTAAAATTTATTTGCAAATAGTGATATATGATCGCCAAATCAAATCTTGCAAAATGAAAAATTTTTTGGATTGAATCATTGCATAAAACTTTTTTAAGATTTGGTGCATGATAATTTCCATTAAATTTTACCAAGTGAGCATTCCCATCTCCACTTGAAATTTGAATTAGGCATAAACGATCTCTTAATATGTTTAATCCCATTGCTTCAGTATCTATTGCAATTGAATTAGTAAAAGTTACAGAAGATGGAAGATCGTCATTGTAGAGATATGTTGTCATATAGTGATTTTTTTTGATTGATAAAATTTATGATATTTACGATTTATAAAAAATAGTGCAAATATAAAAAAGAAAATTGGCAATATCCATAATATCGGTTGACTTTCAATAGTAGGAGTTTGAAGAATTTCTTCGCCAAAATTTTTGATTAAATGAGCTTTAATTTCTTGATCATTTAAACCTTCGGTAATTTTTTTTCTTACAAGCAATCTAACATTAATTGCAAATTGAGAATCAGAATTTTCAATAACTTGACCCAAGCAAACTAGGCATCGAATTTCTAAAAAAAGTTTTTGTGCACGATTTTCATCAACTTCATTGGCTAATTTATATTCAGGAGTTAAAGCAAATGCAATGTTATAAAAAAAAATAAAAAAAATTAATAATTTAGTAAATAAATTTTTCACTAATTTCTCCCGTAAAGGTTTTTTGATAATCTCCCGTCATAATTGCTTCATTGTTAAGATATTCAATTTTTAATTTTCCACCGCGAAATCTAACGGTAATATTGTTAGAATTTACCAAGTTATTTTTTATAGCAGTTACTGCAACTCCGCATGCTCCTGAACCGCATGCCAATGTCTCTCCAACTCCTCTTTCCCAAACTCTAACTTCAATAAGTTCATTATTGATAATTTGGGCAAATTCGACATTGGTTTTATTGGGAAAATTGGGATGATTTTCAATTTTTGGACCAAGATAAAAAAAAGTTTCATCATCAATTGCATGATTAAGAAAGCAGATTGCATGTGGATTTCCAACATCCACAGAATTAAAACTGTAATTTTCAAAAACAAAATTCTCCAAAAATTTTACTTTCCCCATATTTACAGAAATTAAATTATCAGCTAATTTTTTACATTCTAAAATTCCTGCAAGAGTTTCAATAAAAATAGTTTTTAAATCTTGCTGTTCTTCAAAAATAAATCCAGCTACACATCGAGTTGCGTTTCCACAGGCTGGAGTTCTAGATCCATCGCAATTATAAATTTCCATTTCAAGATTAATTTTTTGATTTTCTTGAGTTTTTGGATTAAAAAAAATTGGATTTTTAGGGGATCGAATGATAATTAATTGATCGCATCCGATATTTTTTCTATCAGAAATTTTTTTAATTTGTTTAGTGGTGAAATTAAAATCACTTTTACGAAAATCAAAAATAACAAAGTCATTGCCTAAAGCAGACATCTTGAAAAAATTAAGTAAATTAGAATTGTTCATACTTGTAAATATTGAAAAAAAATTAATTCTTTGATCTACTTACATAAGAAAAATCATCGGTATTGATAATAATTTTTTCTCCCGATTCAATGAAAGGAGGAACCAAAATCCTGATACCATTTTCTAGAATTGCAGGTTTATATGATGCTGCAGCAGTTTGACCTTTCATCGATGCTTCAGCTTGATCAATGATTGCTTCAACTTGTTCAGGTAAAAAAATTCCAATTGGTTTTGAATTGCAATATTCAACTCGAATATTCATTTCTTCTCTTAAAAAAGGAAGTGATTGACCAACCAGTTTTTTATCAAAATTATGAGTTTCAAAATTTTCCATATCCATTGCTACAATTTCATTTTGATCAAAATATTGAAATTGATAATTTTTTTGTTCAACATAAGCAATTTCAACATCTTCACTCGAAGCAAATCTAGTATTGGTTTTATTGTCTGTAACAATATTTTTCATTTCAACTTGAATATAAGCTCCACCTTTCCCAGGTTTAACATGTTCACGTTTTATAACCTTCCATAGTTGATTTTGAAATTCGATTACATTACCGATACGAATTGAATTAGCATTTGTTTTCATAGTTGTTATTTTTTGAGGTAATTAGTGATATTTTGTTAATATTGAGTAGCTTTAGTTAAAAATAGTTAATTTATAATTAAACATAAATAATTTAAAAAAGAAATTTATTGTAAAAATTATAGTTTTTATTTTATAAATTACAAATATCAAAATTGAGTTTAGTTAAGAAAAAATAAATAACTTAATCCAGCTGAAACTTTTTCGAATTTAGTAGAAATTCCTGCACCATTTTTGGTGGTAAATTCTGGTTCACTTCCATCAAGATATTTATAATTTAAATTGCCCTTAATCAATGGAATTTCACTATATTCATAGCCAATTCTTAGCGAAAAATTATCGTAAAAATTATAAGTTAAATTTCCGCCAAGATTATAATATTTTGCACGATTAAATTTACCAATAGTAACTCGATTTCTGGCAATGTGATGATCACGATCATCCACAAAAACTGAATTACTATATGCTCCAAAAAATTCTACACCAAGTTTGTTATCGAAAAATTTATCTTGATATCCCAAGCCAATATATGGGATTCTATATCTTTGATGATAATTAATAAAATTGGCATTATTAAAATTTCCTTTTAAATTTCTTAGGCCAGTTGAGCAAGTATTATTTTTCTTGATAAATGAATCGCATGAATAAATGTAATCTTGAGATTTATCTTCAAAATCAAATTCTTGTTGACGATATCCTGCATTAATCGAAAATTTTTTGAAGAGATAAGTTTTAGTATGAATATCAAATTCATTAATATTAGTTTTTACAATTGAATTTGAAGAATGAGTCCAGTTTTCATGTTGAGTATCTCCATTATCTCCTCCACCATTTTCACCAAGCCAATCTAGGTCTCTCATTTGAGATTTATATGAATTATTATTTGAAGATGAATAGCTTAAATTTAATTCAAATTGTTCATCAAAAATAATTCCAAATTTAATTTTTGACATCAAGATATTGTCAAATTTCCATCTTAATTCGCTAATTTTTTTATTGTTATAATAGACATTTTGAAATGTTGTTCCTTTAGAATTTTCTAGGGATGTTTCAATGAAAATTCCTGAGTCATTAAGATTAGATTTATCTGGTTTAGAAGCAATTTTGGGTGAAGAATTTTCGCTATAAATAAGTTTTTTTTTATTAATATCTTCTTGAGAAAAAGCTAAATTAGAAGTTAATAATAATGCATTTAAAATTATTATAAATTTTGTATTTTTCATAAATAATATTAAAAATTTATAATTTAAATAGTTTTAATCTAAATGCTTAACAATTTCTTCGACAACTTTTTTGGCATCACCAAAAACCATCATGGTATTATCATTATAAAAAAGACTATTATCAACTCCTGCATAGCCAGAGGACATTGATCTCTTAACAAAAAATACCGTTTTACTTAATGCTACATCAAGAATTGGCATGCCATAAATTGGACTTGATTTATCGGTTTTAGCAGAAGGATTGGTGATATCATTTGCTCCAATTACAAATGCAACATCGGTAGTTTTAAATTCGGAATTAATTTCTTCTAATTCAAAAACTTTTTCATAATCGATTTTTGCTTCAGCAAGTAAAACATTCATATGTCCAGGCATTCTTCCTGCAACAGGGTGTATTGCAAATTTTACAGTTATTCCTGCTGATTCAAGTTTTTGAGTTAATTCTGCAACAGCCATTTGAGCTCCTGCAACAGCCATTCCATATCCTGGAACAATAATTACTGA
>CAMCSJ010000092.1 GCA_945878005.1 Rickettsia typhi
CTTGCCAGTAAGTTGCGGAAAGGGGATCTTGATCTATATGTTTTCCAACTAAGATATTGCCGTTAACTCCGCTTAAGTTCGAAGCAATGAGGTTAGTATCCTCACCCGAGGTAATTAAAATATCACCTAGGGAATTAATGTTGGAAGAAATATTTGTCGTTGAAGAATTAATATCGATTGATGATTTTTTTACAGTCATTCCTTTCTTGTTAAATGTTTCCATTTTGTAGGAGCTATCTATTGCTGAAGCAATATTTAGCGAATCATTAGCATTGATGGTGATGTTTGAGCCAGTTGAGGTGGTGGAAAGATTTGAGCCAATGATGTTGATATCGCTTTTTGGATCTGCATTGATAGAATTGATTGATGAATCCGCTCCAAGACCTGTGCTAGTTAAACTCAAACTTCCAGCGCTTTCAATGTTACTTCCGATATTTTTGGTTTGATCAATAACCAAAGTTCCACCTTTTTTTCTATTGCCCCAAGAGGATTCTTCCCGATTGCGAAGTTGCAGAGTTGAGATGTTGATATCATCTCCTGCAGTGATTGAGATATTGCCTGAGGTTGTGTTTGAGATGGTTGCGCTTGGATTTATTAGATCTTGGTTATTTATGCTTGGATTGGTTAGATCTTGGTTAGCTATGCTTGGATTGGTTAGATCTTGGTTAGCTATGTTTGGATTGGTTAGAACTTGGTTATTTATGTTTGAACCAACGGATAAAATATTTTCATTATTTTCATTTGGTAAAATATTTTTTGTTGCAGAAATTTCAGCACCTAAATTGGTGAAATCATTTCCAGCAGAAATTGAGATTGATCCACCTTTGAGCGAAGCGTTTTGCAGAAATGTTGAAGTAATATTGCCAGAAACTTTGCCAATATTGTTAAAGCCTAATTGATAAGAATCGGGATTTTGATTTAATAAATTTTGGTCATTAGTTTGAATGATTGCGGTGTTTAAAATATTTCCTTTCAAAGCTTCGAGACTTAGATTGCCAAGAGCTTCGATCTTTGCACCAATATTTTTAATATCGCCATTTTGAGCGGTGATTAATAAATTATTTTTACCAATGATTTGGGCTTTGGCTATTGAATTGGTTTTGTTAGTAAGTGAAGAAATATTTAAGGATAAATCTCCACCACTTACGATTGAGCCATTATTGATGAGAGAAGCATTTGGTGAATCGATCGTTAATTTATTTTTTGCAAAAATGGTCGAAGAATTTGCCAAAGAAGAATTTGCCAGAGCAGAATTAGCCAGAGCAGTTCTTGAAACTAAAGAATTGGGATTTAAAATTCTGTTTCTCGTATCTTGACTTAAATAAATTTTAGGTACTAAAACGCTGATACCATTGATAGTTGTCAGTTCGAAAGTTACGATATCCTTAGTTAGAGAATTTGTTTGATTCTTGGTTAAGCCTTTAATTGCAACATCTTTGGCATTTAATCCTAGAGCAGAAAATTCATTAATTGCATTATCGAGAAGTTCTTTGATTTGTTGGTTTTGATCAGTAGTAGTTTGAGAAAGTAACAGCGAATCATTGGTGAGTTTTTTTATCTGGTCAATTATCAACTTGCTTTCAACAAAAGAATCGCCAAGCATTCTGGTATTATCAGTTCTATTTTGACGATTAATATCAGCTAAAATAGCTGAGCTATCCATACCAAGTTGCTCAAAATAATAAGAACTTCCAAAGAATTTAGAAACATCCCTAAATTGGCTTCGTGATTCAATGAGAGGAGATGTGGAACTTGGATCGAAATTAATTTTAAAATTGCCCAAGAAAGCAAGATTAGAATCGGAATTATTTAATTGAGAACCTTCAATATTAGCATCCAATTGCGAAATTTTAGCTTTAGAATTGCTAGTAATTTTATCGTTAATTGCAGATATTATCGATGATAAATCAACCGCTAAAACACCAGTTTCACCAAGCTGATAAACATCAATTTTATTGATTTCAGTTAATTTAGATTTTTTAGAATTTCCAGCGAAAGAAGAATATTGTGCAACATCGCTACCATTGATCAAACTAGAATTTGGAAATCCATTTTGAGTGATAGTTAATGCACCACCAGATTTGATGAGAGCTGGGTAGGATTCCGTTCTTCTGCTATTATCGTTATATTCAACGAGATTATAAGAAATATTTTTAAATATCGAAGTGTTAATTTCCAAATTGGATGACGAGATAATTGAAGAAGCATCGTTTAATAAACTATTTGAAGCGATATTTATTCCTCCTCCCGAAAGCACTGAAGCTTCTAAACCAGCGATGCCATTTATATTTGCTGCGTGAAGATCGCGATAAATTCTTGGATTGCATTTTTTTCTTCCCCATCTATTTCGATGACAATCGCCACCTCTTACATAGGCTTGCCCATAAACATAATCAGCTCCTTGGCTTTTCATCGAGCTTCTTTTATTTTCTAAAGTAACTGCTTTGATGTTGATATCTCCAGCGAATGTTTCAATGCTTCCTGAAATATTTTGCACTAAATTAGTTTTGTTTTGAGTTGGATCTTGGGAGTAATTTTTTTGAATTGTTAAATTTCTTTCGGCGTAAATATCGGCTTGATTATTAAGGAAATTATTAGCAACGTTAAAGATAGCATTATTGCCGATCCAAATCAAAGCTTTGGGATTATTGGTTAGATTGTTAGTGATGTTGGTGATTAAGTCATTTGCTATGGAAATTTCCCCGAAATTATTTAGGTCTTTAACATTCAATATTGCGTTATTATCGGAAGTAAAAATAGAATTTTCCTTCGCATTATTGAATGATCCGTTTAATGCGTTTAAAGTTGCGGTTTGGTATCCAGCAGAAATTATTCCATTATTGTAATTATTGATATTGCCGTAAGTAGCTGTGAGAGTAGTATCTGTGGTTCCTAAAATTGTTGCGTAATTATCGATATTATTTTTGGCAATTAAGTTTAAGTAAGTTCCCGAAGCAAGTAAAATATTGGAATTATCGCCATTTGCAAAACCATTAGTGATATTACCACTTCCTGCAATTCCACTATTTCCCGTAGCGTTTAGTTTGATAAAATCCAAAGCAATAACATGACCTTGATTAATGATATTATTGGCAGTGATATCGATATTTTGTGCACTTACATCTCCCGTAAGAATATAATCAATATCGCCAAGATCTAAACTAATTTCCATGGTTGAGATAAATGCACCAAAACTATTGTAAAGATTGACTTTCCTTGCTTCAAGCGCTGAAACTGAAGTTGATTTACCAAAAACCAAACCTGAATTATTTTTTAAATTATCGGTAAAAAGATTTACCTCGCCATCTCTCGAAACAATTCCTGAAGTGATAATTGAAGTTAAGGGTTTGGTGTTTTGATTATCGATGATTGATGAACTAATTGTTAAATTATTATTAGCTAAAATTAAAGCAGATCCAGTATTAGAAACATTTTCAGCGATGATATTAAATCCCTTGAGACTCTCAAGAAAGCCAGAATTTGTAACATCTTTTAACGCTAAAATATTAAACTCATCGCCAGAAATTATGTTATTGTTATTAGTTAAACTATTTAAATTCAAAGTCAGATTTTTATTTGATTGGATCAAATGATTATTGGTTAAATTTTGTGCAAAAATATTTAGATTTCCATTGCTTAGGATTTTATAATCATTGGTGATATTGGAATTGCCATTAATGTTAAAATTGCCAAGAGAGCTTAAAATTCCTGAGTTGGTGAGGTTGTTGGTTAAATTTAAATTGAAATTATTATTGGCAATTAAACTTCCCGAATTAATTGCCGAATTAGTAATTAAAAAATCAAGATTATTTAGAGCAGAAATTTCCCCAGAATTATTTAATTGATTTGAGTTTAATGTTAAATTTTTTGCGGAAGAAATTAAACCCGAATTGCTAAGAAGATCATTAAGATTAATGGCATAATCTTGCGGTGAATAAATATTTCCTGAAGCATTATTGGTTAAATTTTTACCAGAAATATTCAATGAATTTTCTGCAAAAATAATTCCAGAATTATCGATGTTATCAAGATTTGCAAGCTTGAGATCTAAAGCTTCAAGATCTCCTAAATTGTTTAAATTTTTGATATCATAAATATTTAAATTTTGAGCTAATACTAAACCAGAATTATTAAACTGATTAGCAGTAATGTTGATAGTTGGAGCAGAAATTTTAGAATTAGAATCCCTAGTTTGAATTGTTCCACTAGATTTTAAATTTGCGTTATCGCCAACCGAAATTTTGTTGTAATAAATATCGCCATTGGCATCAAGATTAAGAGTTTGTGAAGCTAAAATTTCACTTTCCATTTTAACACCAACTCCTTGTTTTGTAGCAATTAAATAGATTTGACCTGCTTGGATTTTTGCTAAAGCTGAGCCATCAATTGCAAAAACTGCATCATTATTTTGGAGATTATTTTGGGGATTTTGGGGATCATCTTGAGAATCAATCGAAGAATTAATTTGAGGATTATTTTGAGTATTTTTTTTGGAAGCAAAATCATATCTGCCTTCACCAGTTGATATCGATAAGGAATTATTTTTACTTCCAAAAATCGAAGCTAAAAGTTTTACTGATGATGCAACAATTTCAGTTCCGCTATTTCTTGTTGCATCAAGCCCAAGCCCATCAATGGTGATTAGGGGAACATAAAGATTGGGATTTGCTTGCTCTTTTAAATTAAAACCAAGATTATTATTCGCATCAAAATTACTATTTCCTGCCACATTTAAAAGCCTTGCAGTATTAATAAATCCGCAACCTCGACACATGATCCCATTGGGATTTGCTAAAATTAAATCGGCATTGGTTCCAGCAATTTCAATATATCCTAACAATTGAGAAATATTTCCTGAGGTTACTTCATTAAGAATTATTTTAGCACTTCCCGAAGAATTAAGATTTGGATTCGCAACAACTAAACCACCAATTTGAGTTTGGGTTAGGGCGTTTAAACCTGAGCCAGCTGAGATTTCTGCAGAATTTTTGCCAGAAAAATTATTAATAATTTGACCAGTTTCATTAACATTATAATCGCTAAATTTATTATGAGAAAGTCCATTAGCATTAGGAGTGGCGATATTTATTTGATCAATTCCCGAGGCAGTTTGAGTGATTTGAGTATTGGTTGATCCATCGGGAATAATTGGAAAAGCTTGAGCAGTAGCACTCGCAACAAAAATAAATTGTTGTAAGATCAAAGAAGCAATCGCCATAACAGCCGAGCAGTTTTTAGTAAATTTTATGATCCGTAAAAAAGATTTCATAAACTAAAAAATCTCTGCTTCATTAGCGTTTCTTGTAAGATCGAAAATTGATGATTCGATTAAACCATTTTTCATTAAGATTTTATTTAGGATTTTCTTTTAAATATTTATTGTTCTTAAGCTTTAATTTCTGGAAATATTTTATTAAATATTAGATTCTTGGGTGTTTTATAATTTTCTAAATTATCTAAAAATTTATTTATAATTTAACAAATTCAATTAAATAATTTATCAGAAATTTATGCAAGAAAATTTAGTTAAAATTAATTTTTTATGAAAATCAGGTTTTTTTCTAATCGGGTTTTTTGTGCAAAAAGGCGAGGGGATGTTTGATATTTTTAAGATCAAAAAGCTAAATTAAGAAATCGACTTTTTTGGATTTTTTTATTATTTAAGAAAATATTTATTTCTTGCGATTATTATTTGACCAAATTCTATCTAAAAAATAAAACCAAAATCCATTAATTATTGGCTCAATAATGGCATCCAGAGTTGCTAATTCTAGGCTAGTATTGGTGATTAACTTATTACAACATAAGGCGATTAAAATATGTCCACAGGTATAAATAATCGCACGAGCAATACTCGCTTTAACCGTTATTTCACGGAGATTTGCAAGAGGTGAGTTTTTGAAAATTTTCATTGAAATTTTTACTTAATTTTTAAATTTTGCTAAGATTAATTAATTTTTTTTGGTTTGCCATCATAAAAATTTTTTAAAACTAATATAATTTTAACTTTGTTTTTTTTAACAATCCAATAAGAGAAAAGGTACCAGGTTACTTTTCTATTCTTTTACATTCCTACGTTATTAGAGAAAAAAAGGTACCAGGTTACTTTTCTATTTTTTTACATTCCTACGTTATTTGAAAACTTGCAAAACACTCGGGCTAATCACTCACCCTTTGAG
>CAMCSJ010000093.1 GCA_945878005.1 Rickettsia typhi
CTAAGTGAATAATATCATCACCTAGCGCTTTAAGAAAAAGTTGTAATTTAACGCGTTCGACTAAAACATAATACCAAGCATTTCTTCCAGCATCAACTCCCTTAACAAGATAAATTAAATCCGATACAGCTTTTTTTGCAGGATCAACATTGCTAACTTTATTTTTATTAGCAAATCCTGCACTAATAGCAGATTGCAATGGAGTTGGAGTTTCTTTTTTTTGCTCAAGAATGTCTCGATAACTTCCTTGTCCTGAAGAACGTGCTTTACTAGCAAATGAATTTTCGGCCATATTTTTAAGAATTAATGTTATTTTTTTGATTTTTTAACCACCAATCATTGATTGATTTTTTTGGTCCACATGGTCCGTCTTCCAAAGAAACGCATGGACTTTTAATATCGATTACCTTAGACTTACAAGAAGTAAGTGAAATTAAAAATATAGTGATTAAAAATATTTTTTTCATTGATTGAATTTAAATAATTTTATAAAATTTATTTAACAAATTTTAATAGATCTAATTTATTAAAACTTTTTTTTTGTTTGTCAAAACTTTTTTTTATATTTTTAAAAATGACTAGTTGTATTTTTAACAAAACATTGATAATTGGACTTGGATTGATTGGTGGATCAATTGCCAAGGCAATGAATAAATATCAAGTAAGCAAAGAAATTTTTGCCTATGATCAAAATTATTTAACAATTGAATTAGCAAAAAAACAAGGGATTATTAATGATTTTTGTTTGATCGATGAAACTATTAAAAATTTTGATTTAATTATCATTTCAACTCCACTTGGAGTTTATAAAACAATTTTTAACGATATTTATCCTTTTATTGATGAAAAAAATTTAGTAATTGATCTTGGTTCTATTAAAGATTTTTCTTCACTTGGTTTAAAAATTCCTAAAAATTTTATTGGATGTCATCCCTTGGCTGGTAAGCATCAATCGGGTTTCGAATTTAGCGAAGATTGCTTGTTTGAAGAAAAAAAATTCTTTATTTGTGATGATAA
This sequence comes from Rickettsia typhi, assembly GCA_945878005.1. Taxonomy (GTDB): domain Bacteria; phylum Pseudomonadota; class Alphaproteobacteria; order Rickettsiales; family UBA1997; genus CAILUF01. The sequence goes on from CAMCSJ010000093.1 coordinate 1,018, forward strand.
AAAAAATTTACAAGCCATTCAAAAAATTGAATCTTTTATAAAAAAAATTAATGGTAAAATTGAATTTTTGGATAGTAAAAAACACGATAAAATCTTTGCTCTTACTTCTCATCTTCCACAATTTTTAAGTTTTTTAACTAAAGAATTTTCTCCTAAAAATCTTAATTCTAACTTTTTAAAACAAGCATTTCGCCTAGATGAATCTGGTCCTGAAATTTGGTCAGATATTTTTAAAATTAACGAAAAAAACCTCGAAAAATATTATCAAGAATTTTACGATAACCTTAGTGATTCCTATGATAGTTTATTAGAAACTAACTATAATGACTATCAACAATTAGCAATTAGTTATAATTATTCTTTACCAATAATTAATGAAAATGAACTTTTTAACAATGATTTTGCCGAATTGTTTTTTCGCTTTTTAGTGGTAATAAATTATTTGAAAATTAAGCATCTCAAAGACTATTTAGCCTATAGTGGAACTGGTTTTGCTGATTTCACTTCCCTTTTAGCTTTTAGCCAATTATCTTTAGAAAAAATGAGATTTTTTATAAAAAAACACTCAACTAAAATTCAAAAATATTATTCTGAAATTTCTTAAAATTTATGAATCAAATTAACGAAGTTAGACCTTATCGCAATATTAATCGCAGAAAAACTCGCCAAATTTTTATTGGTGATGTTGCAATTGGAGGAGATGCCAAAATTTCCGTCCAATCAATGACCAACACTAAAACTACTGATATCCAAGGAACTATTCGTCAAGTCAATGAATGCTTCGAACTTGGTGCACAATTAATGCGAATTTCTGTTCCCGATGAAGAATCTTCCCAAGCATTATCTAAAATTATTCCTCACTGCCCTATTCCAATAATTGCCGATATCCATTTCCATTATCGCAGAGCTATTGAATCCGCAAAAGCTGGAGCAAAATGTTTAAGAATTAATCCTGGAAATATTGGTTCCAAAGAAAAAATTCGCGAAGTTATTAATTGCGCTAAAGACTATGGAATCGCAATACGAATCGGTGTTAATGCAGGATCACTTGAAAATGATCTTCTTGAAAAATATCGCACTCCAACTCCTCAAGCACTTGTTGAATCAGCTCAAAGACATATTAAAATTTTAGAAGATCATGATTTTTTTAATTTTAAAATCAGCGTTAAAGCTTCGGATGTTTTTTTAGCAATTGCCAGTTATCAAGAATTATCTAAAATTTGTGATTATCCTTTACATCTTGGAATTACTGAATCAGGAAGTCTTTTTGCTGGAACAATTAAATCAACAATTGGGATTAGCAATTTACTTCTTGCAGGAATTGGTGATACTATTCGCATTTCTCTTTCTGCCGATCCCAAGGAAGAAATAAAAGTTGCATATCAAATTTTAAAATCACTGGGATTATGTGAATATGGAGTTACGATAATTTCATGTCCATCTTGCGCTAGACAAGGATTTGATGTTATTAAAACTGTTGAAGAAGTTGAAAAAAGAGTTAGTCATATTAAAAAACCAATTACCATTTCAATTTTAGGCTGTGTAGTTAACGGACTTGGCGAAGCACAACATACCAAAATTGGCATTACGGGTGGAGGAAATAATCGTCATAATGTTTACCTAAATGGCTTGCCAAATCATAAAATTACCACTGATTCATTGATTGATCATATTGTAAAATTAGTTGAAGAAAAAACTGCTGATTAATTTATTTTTAATTTATTTATTTTAAACATTTTTAGTTATAATAAAAGATAATAATGAAAAATCTTGATAAACAATTAATTAATAAAAATTTTAGCAAACAGGCTTTGGAATATGAAAAATATGCCTTGGTTCAAAAATTTAGCGTTAATCAATTGATTAAAAAACTTTCTACAAATATCGATTTGATTAATTTTAATAATAAAAAAATTCTTGATCTTGGATCTGGAACCAGCCTGATTGCTAAGGAGTTTTTAAAATATAATAATTGCCAAAATAATATTTTTTTGGAATTAGATCTTAGTTTAGAAATGCTTAATTTTGTTAAAAATCGCAATCACAATTTTAATGCCATTCAAGGAGATATCGCTAATTTGCCTTTTAAAAATAATAATTTTGATTTAATTATTTCATCATTTTCATTTCATTGGCTAGAAAATTTTCAACAAATTTTTAATAATTTATTTACCAATTTAAAACCTCAGGGAATTTTAGCATTTTGCTTACCCGTTTTGGGAAGTTGTCAAAATCTAAAAAATTTAAATTTATTTCAAATTAACGATTTCCCAAATCCTTTAACTATTAATGAAAGCCTAGAGAGTTGCGGATTTAGAACGATTTTATCTCATCAAGAAAATTATTTAGATAATTTTGAAAATACCTTAGATGCCATAAAATATTTTAAAAAAATTGGAGCAAATTATAACTTCAATCATAAAAATTTAAATGAAAATAACTACTCAAATATTAGGAAGTTTTATAAAAAAAACTTGCTAAATTATCGTGAAAATTTTAAAATAGATTGGAATATTTACTTCTTTTTTTGTCAAAAATATGTTTAAGAAAAAACCATCAATAGAAAATTCTCAGTCTGGTCAACAAAAAACCAAAGCACTTGCTGAATTTTTTAAAAGTAAAGCTAAATCAGTTTTTGATTTTACAATTAATCATTTTGATGTTGTAAAAAAAGAACTTGAACTCATTAGGACCAAATCACAAAATTTGCTTGAATCTAACTATCAGCTTGGCTTAAGACATATCGAAAAAGGCAATTTAGGTGATGCAATTTTTCGTTTTCGTTTTATTAAAAAATTTTGGCCAAATCATTATGATGCTTATATCCAGCTTGCTAATTGCTATATCATAAAAAAAAGATATAACAAAGCATTGTCAGTTTTGGATGAGTTAACAATTATCAATCCAACCTATGAAAATCAAGCTCAAGAATTAATTAACAAAATTGAAGAATTGCAACATTCAAGCGATAAGTAAGTAAGATGAAAAAAATTTCCACTTTAATAATTTTGTTAACATTAATTTCTAGCAGTTCTTACGGCAAAAATCTTGATAGTAAAAAATTTAATAATAGTAAAAAATCCATCCAAAATAACCTTGATCAAGATAATGAATTTGAAAATTATCAATCAATGACTACGGTGTTAATTAACGATCCTTACGAAAAAATTAATCGTAAAATTTTTGCTTTTAACGATATTTTCGATCGCTATTTTTTTGAACATGTTGCTAAAACATATCGCAAAGCAGTTCCTAATCCAGCCAAAAAAGTAATTCGCAATTTTTTATCAAATATCTCACTTCCCATATCGGCAGTAAATTCGCTTGCTCAAGGCAAAATTGATAATTCCTTAGCAACTTTTTCAACCTTTCTTATTAACTCAACTCTTGGTTGCGCTGGATTATTCAACATTGCTCAAACCAAAGGAATTGAATATAAATTTGAAGATTTAGGGCAAACCCTAGGTTATTATAATATCAATCAAGGTTCATTCATTATGCTTCCGGGACTTGGACCAAGCACTAGTAGAGATTTTTTTGGCTTGGTTGTCGATAAAGCAATTAATCCATTTAGCTTTAATGCCTTAGAGATCGGTGGAAATGCAACTTTGGTTGATAATAAATTTTTATTAGCAACTGGTTCACTCTACTCTATCGATACTCGCGAAAGTTTAATTGACATTATTGAAGATATCAGGCAAGATTCATTTGATGCTTACGCCACAATTCGTTTTGCATATTTGCAAAAAAGAGTTCGTGAAATTCAAAAATAATAAATTTCAATTATAAATCCCAATATATTTTAGTTTATGAAAAACCTTTTAAAAAATCCTCTAATTATTTTAATTAACTTTATTTTAATTAGCTTTTATTCCTTTACCAGCTTAGCTCAAGAACAAGCAGAAATTCTTGAAGTAAAAACTTTTGTCGAAGAAATGGGTAATAAAATTATCAATATCGCCAAAGAAAAAAATACTTCCGAAGCAAAAATTCGCGAAAAAATTATCAATGAAATTGATATCGTTATTGATTCCGAATGGATCGCAAAATTTGTTTTGGGGAAAAATTATAAAAATCTAAATGATCAACAAAAGAAGCAATTTATTAGCCTATATCGGGATTTTATGATCAACACTTATGGACCAAAATTTAAAAATTACAATGGTAAGAAATTTACCGTAAATGAGATAGTAAAGCAAAATAATTTTTATATCGCCAAAGCCGAATTTTTACCAAAAGATTCCGATAACGCAATATTAACTGATTTTCGCGTTAGAAAAAAAGATGGTAAACTCTATATTTTAGATTTTATCGCCGAAGGAATTAGCCTTATTGAAACTCAACGCTCGGAATTCAACGCAACCATTGATTCTCAAGGCATTGAACCATTTCTAAAAAACCTCGAAGAAAAAGTTAAAAAACTCAAAAGCAATAAAAAATAATTCAATCATTTCGTTTCGATAAATAAATTATCGCCTGAATAATTTAGTAAAAAAACTCGTCAAGTTTACGGAGTCATCACCCTCCCAAGGGCTTACATCCCTACAATTTCCACAAGCTCGAGAAACCTTCGAGCACCTAGCTAAGCCCTTGAGTGCTTACATCCCTATAATTTAGCTAAATAGTCTCGAAGCTCTCGGGCTATCGCTCTCCCCTTGAGGGCTTAGATCCCTACATTATTAAAAAAACCTGTAAAATACTCGGACTCATCACTCACCCCTTGCGGGTGAGTCGACGAACAAGCCTTTACGGTAGTAAAGGCTTAAGGAGTCGGTGGGGGGGTCGAAAGACTAGATTAGCATGAGATCTCGCAAGATAATCGATCTACTCCCTCGCCCCACGCTAGTGGGGAGAGGGTTGGGGTGAGGGGTTATCAAATTAAACAAATATTTTTACAAAAATGTCGATTTCTTGATTTAGATTTTTAATCCTAAAAATATGAAATTTTTTTAAATAAAAATTAAGTTTTTTTTAAGAATAATTTGAGGTTTTTTTAATTTTTTTTAATCTAGTTTTTTATGTCTTGCGAGATCTTATGTTACTCTTGCTTTTCGACCCCCCACCGACTCCTTAAGCCTTTACTGCCGTAAAGGCTTGTTCGTCGACTCCCCCTCAAGGGGGGAGTCATGAGCCCGTAGGCGTTT
>CAMCSJ010000094.1 GCA_945878005.1 Rickettsia typhi
TAAAATCTCATCATATTCTAACAACTTATCGCATTGCTCTTTTAATTCATTTTGATATTGATAAATTTGCTGATTTATTTCGATTTGACATAGGCTGATAAACTTTCGACGCAAATGAGTAAGTTCACTTTTATTGTATAAATTATTGCGAGAATTTATTTTTTGTCTTTGTTGTTTTTGAATTTTTTTATCTTCTTCTAGTGAATTTATTTCGGTTGCTTTTTCTTTACTTTCAACTGCAAACATTTTAGCTTTTAATCCAAGAGCTTCTAAATTATTTCGATTAATTGAATCTGCTCTAAAATTATCTTTAGCAATTTCTTTTTGACGCTCATCAAAATCTTGAAGTAATTCATCACCATAGACTTGGTAAGCTTTTCTTTGACAGGTAATTTTTTCTTGCGAATCTTTTTTGAAAATTTTTTCTTTAATTTTTTCTAAACAAATTTTGTTATCATCAACTGCCTTAGAGCAATTTTTAAAATTTTGAGAATAGATTAAATGTTTAAAACATTTAGGATATTTTTCGGTTAATTCTTGTTTTTTCTTAATATTGCGATTGACTAGTTGATCAATTGCAAAACCAATATCATAAGTTTCATTTTTATATTTTAAATAATCTTGATTTCCATATGGTGCAGATAAAAAATATTCATCGATTAGAACTTTTCGACAAGTGAAATATTCTTCAATTTTATTTTGGTCATCAGTTTCAACATCATAGCCTAATTTCAAACAACGATTATGATGAAAATTATCTAATTTTTTATTTTGAGTAAATAAATTTTGCATTGAATCATTTGCTAATTTTAGCGAAATTTGAGCAACTAAATTTGATATTTCATCACTAATTTGATTTTTCTCCTGATAAGAACCTCTTGGGTTGAGACGATATTTTGCAAAAATTAAACGACATCTCCAATAAAGTTTACTTTGATTAATATCTACACTATCAAAATTTAATTTTAGTGATAAACAAACATCATGATCACCTCTTTCAATCCTTTTTATTTGGGGATTTTGTGAAATTAAATAAGGCTCATAATTGATCTTAGCGCAACTGTAATAAAACAAATTGAACAAAATTAAAATTGTAAATGCAAAAATTTTTTTCATGGTTTAAAATTAATAATCAGAGAGTTTTTACAAAAACTAAAACATCTCTTAAATAAACTCAATTACTTTTCAATCATGCATTTATTAGTTGGATTAGGAAATTATTCTAAAAAATATTTAGGAACTCGTCATAATTTTGGTTTTATGTTAGCAGATCAAATCATTGCTGATTATGGCTTTAAAGCTGATGGAAATAAATTTAATAGCGAATTTTTTAGCGGTGAAATTGATCACAAAAAAATTATTATTTTAAAACCGCAAACTTTTATGAATCTTAGTGGATTGGCAGTTTTAGCTTGTTTGAGTTTTTATAAAATTAATCGCGAAAATTTAATTATTTTTCACGATGATTTAGATTTAGATTTAGGAAGAATTAAAATTAAAATCGCTGGAGGAAATGCTGGACATAATGGTTTAAAATCAATTGATGAATCAATTGGAAATCAATATTTAAGACTTCGCTTAGGCATTTCAAGACCAAGTAATCCTGAATATAATATTTCTGATTATGTTTTAGGTAAGTTTAGTAATGATGATTTAAAAATAGTGGAAAATGTTAATAAAAAAATATCTCAACAATTTTCATTTATTCTTGATAATAAATATGATTATTTCTTAAATAATTTTTATTTATAAGTTAATTTAATTTGAGAAAGTTTTGATTAATTTTGTCTTCCTGCTCCTCTAAGAACCATTCCACTATCACCTCGTTGAGCCAATGCAGCGGTAAATGGTCCAACAACTGGTTTGCTAGTAACTGTATTTGTAGATATTGATGTTTGATTGCCATTATTATTTGGAGATACAGCATTAACCCATCTACTACCTTGCGATTGAGATTGACTTGGGATTTGGGATTGGTTTGGGATTTGAGATTGAGGTTGAGATTGCAATTGAGATTGTTGATATTGGAATATTTGCTGTTCGATATTTTGAACAGCCATTTGATTATTAACATCTTGATCAATAACTAAAACACTAGAATCTTTTTCACCTAAAACTGTTTGAAATGAAATCCCCATATTATTCAATATTAAACCAAGTTGGGAATTATTTTCAGGGGAGGTTTGTAAAGCAAAATTAGATTCTGCTTTTCTTTGTTTTTGATAATTTTCACTTTGTTCAATAAAATCCATAATTCGCGATTGCTCAATTATTTCTTGTAATTGTTTATTTAATTCTAGATTAAGTTTATCCATATTGGCTTGACCGATTGCCTGATTATTTTTTTGCATAATCTGATTAAGCATTCTTTGTTCACGAGGATCACTGGTTTTTGATAATTTGTCTTGTAATATTTTATTTGCAAATTCTAATCCCGAAATTTTAATATCATAAATAATTCCAATCACTTTTTGAGCTTCCTGAGGCAATATTTTTCTAAATATGATATTTTCAGATAATTCTGATTGCTCTTTTTTTGACTGTAAATTTTGCTCTTGATTATCTTCTAAATCTTGATTTTGAATTAAATTTGATTGATCATTTCTTAAATTTCGAGGATCAATAATACTACTATCGGCTTCTTCTCTTTGAGAGAGAGATAGTTTTGCGAATAAATCTTTTGTTTTTTTTTTAATTCCTTCTTTAATCAATGTTGATTGATTTATATCCCCATTTGCAATTATTCTATCATCATTATTTATCATAAAATTATATTTTTAATTACTAATATTTTTTTAACTTAAAGTTAGTGATTATTAATTATCTTTAATTATTTATTTTGCAAGTATTTTATAAAATTAAATTTGTTAAATTGATATTTCAACTAGATTTAGCCAAGGGATGATGAGTATCAATAATTTGTTTCAACTTTTTGCTCATGATGTGAGTATAGATTTCGGTAGTGGTGATATCGCTATGCCCAAGAAGCTCTTGAAGATGTCTTAAATCTATGCCATTATTGAGCAAATGAGTTGCAAATGAATGACGAATAACATGAGGATGAACTCTAGTTGGATCAATTCCTACCTTAATTGCCAATTCTTTAAGCATGCCATGAAATCTTTGACGAGTAATATGTTTTTGAGAAAAGTTACCTTTTTTAATTGAGTCTTTAATGTTTTTAGTCTTACTGCTTCTAGCATTTCCAACGAATAACCATTTACTATCATCAATTGCAATTTTTTTCCTAAGCGCTAAATATTTTTTTAAAATTGCAATTGTTGCATTATTTAATGGAGCAATTCGTTCTTTTTGCCCTTTGCCTTTAATGATTAAATAATTGCGAATTTCTTGATCATTAAATGATAATGCAAAATATGGCAAAGAAACCAATTCTGAAACTCTTAATCCTGCGGAATACATGATTTCAAGCATAGTAGCTAATTTTAAACCAAATTCGCTTTGGTCATTATTAACTTCAGTAAGCATTTTTAAAATCTCTTCTTGGGTTAAGTATTTTGGTAATTTTCGAGATTTTTTTGGAGACTCAATTTCGCTAGCAGGATTTTCTTTAATTAAATTTTCTTGCAGTAAAAACTTATAAAAATTTTTAATACAAGAAATTTTTCGCAAAATTGATGAGGATTTTAAAGCTTGATTATCTAGGTCTAACAAGTATTTTCGTAAGGTTGATAAATCAACTTCTAAAATATTAATTTTTTGTAGATCTAAAAAAATTAAAAATAATTCTAAATCTCGACGATAGGATAATGAAGTATTTTCACTTAATCCATCTTCGGATCTAATTTTTTCAATAAATAATTCGATTAATTCTTTATTTTTATTAATCATCAATAATATCAATTATTTGTAACCTGATCATCATCACTTGGCAAACAAATGTTAACTTTATTTTCAATATCAATTTTAACAACCACTTCTTTTTGATTAATATTAAAATTACTTTTTGCCAAAGACATAAAAACTGCAATAAATAACGATGTTAGAGCTAATAATACCAAGTATTTTAAAGTATTTAACAAAACTACATCATGATAATCTTTAGATTCCTTAGCGATTTTTTTTCCCTGATATTTTATTCTTGATTTTTCCATGAATTTTTATGTTTTTTAAAAAATTTTTAATAAAATAATATTGAATTTTATTTTTATTTAACCACTTTTATTTTGCAAAACTAGTTTGTATTTAAGTTATTAAAACTAAACTTTCATGTTTTCAATTATTAAATTAAAATTATTTAAAATTAACTTTGAAAATTTATTAAATAAATTTTAATTTGTATTTACAATTATTTTTTTCAATAAAATTTTTGAAAAAATTATTTCACAAAAAATGTTTTTAAAACATCAAAATAAAAAATCATTAACGATTTTTGCGATATCATTATCAATCTCGTTAATTATAAATATCCTATTTTCAAGCATTTGTAAAGCTAATCCTTCGATAATTCGCGATCGTGAAATTGAAAATTTTTTATATCAATTATCACGACCAATTTTTCGCGAAGCTGGATTAAATCCCGATGAAATTAAAATTTACATTGTTAATGACGATAGCCTTAATGCCTTTGTTTCTCAAGGACAAAAAATCTTTATTCACACTGGATTAATTCGCAAATTCCCAACTCCAGATTCTTTGATTGGAGTAATTGCTCATGAAACTGGACATATCGCATCAGGTCATCTTGCGAGATCAAAAGAAGGTCTTCAAGAAGCAGAAAATGCGATGTTGTTAAGCTATCTTTTAGGAATCGCAGCAGTAGCTGGAGGATCTTTGGATGCTGGATCGGCATTAATCTTAGGAGGATCGCAAAGTGCTCAAAGATTAATGATGAAATATACTCGAACTCAAGAAGAAGCTGCAGATTCGCTAGCAATTGATTATCTTTCAAAACTTTCATATCCTGCAACGGGTTTGATAAATTTACTTGAATTTTTTAATAGCCAATTGGTTGGTTATAAAAATCAAATTGATGAATATTTATTATCTCATCCTGTAAGTTCTAAAAGAGTTGAATTAATAAAAGCTAGAACTGCAAAGCAAAATTTTACCTCAACAAAGTTAAACAAAAAATTCCAACCAATGATGGATATTACTCTTGCAAAGCTTGAGGGATTTATTGATCAACCAGATGATTTATTGAAAAAATATCAAAATCGCCATGATTTTATTGCCAAATATGTTAAGTCGATCGCTTATTTTCGCAAAGGAGAATTAGCTTTATCCCTTGAAAATATTGATAATTTAATAAAAGAAAAACCTAAGCAAGGTTTTTTATATGATTTAAAAGGACAAATTTTATTTGAAAGTGGAAAGAATCAAGATGCAATTCTTTGCTACAACCAAGCTATTTTAAAACTTTCTGCTGAAGATTCAGCTTTAACCAAAATTGGTTTTGCATTATCTTTGCTTAGTATAAAAAATAGTGATCAAGAATTAATTAAATTAGCAATCTTACGACTTAAAGAAGCTCAGAAATTTGAAGAAGATAATCCAATTTTATTTAAAAATCTTGCTACAGCCTATGCCAAAATAAATGATGAAGATAATGCTAATCTAGCTTTAGCGGAGTTTAATTTAATTATTGGCGATAAAGAAAAATGCTTAAAATTAGTTAAAAAAACTATCAAAAATCTTGATGAGAAAGATCCTAAAAATAAACAGCTTTTATTATACGCCAATGATTTAGAACAATTTTGCACGAAAGACAATGATAACTAAAATTTTTAATTATTATTATCTAAAACTACTAGAACTATTTGCTCGCTCCTTTAGAACTATTTGCTCGCTCCTTCTGAATCGATTTTTCAACAAAATTTTTCTCAGCTTCACGAAAAATTTTACTATTTTTAGCTCTTAGAGATTCAACATTTCCTAGATTTTTATATCCTTCTTGTGCAATGATATTTGAATAACTTTTTAATTCTTCTTCTGATAAAGATTTAAAGAAACCAGGCTTGTTAAAAATTCTGGCTATAATTGAAAGTTTAGCCTTTGGATCATTATCCTGTCTAGATCCCAAAGCATTAAATTCATTGCTAATCTCATAAACTAAATTAATTAAATCTGGTTGATTATTAAGAGTTTGAAAAAATGTTTTGTCATCAATTTC
>CAMCSJ010000095.1 GCA_945878005.1 Rickettsia typhi
GCAAAGTAATGATATTTTAAAATTTAGTGATATAAATTTATTACTTAGTGATAATAAAACATTATCAATAATTCTTAGTAAAATTAATAATGATTTAATAATTGAATTTAGAAATGAAGATTATTTGATTAACACTTCCGATAAAATTACTATAATTGATCAATTTGCCACAGATTCAAATCAATCAAGGATCGATAAAGTAATTAATAAAATTGAATTTGCAGATAATTTAGCAATTGATTTAGCTAAAATTTCAATTTTAGAAAATGATTCTAGCGATACAAAATCAATAAATTTTAATTATGAAAATTATCTAAATAATCTTAGTAAAAACCAAGAAGAGCTTACTTTTGGCTATAATGATTTATTTAACTATACTCAAGAAATCGATAATCAATTTTCCACTTACAACACCAATAATTATAGCACTAGTGGTGAAATTGAAAATATTGAAAATGAAAAATATAATCAAGTAGAATGGAAATCATTAAAGAAAAAACGAAGTATTTTTGGAGGACATTACACCGTTTGGTATCAGCATTATGAACAAAATATCACTGGTAGTAAGTTCAGTGATCAATTGGTTGGAAGTTGGTGGAGTGAAAATATTTACGGAGGTGATTCTAGTGATCAAATTAACGCAGGAGATGGAAATGATAATTTAAACGCAGGAAGTGGATCTGATATCCTTCATGGTTCATCAGGAGATGATAAAATTTATGGCGAAGCAGGAGAGGATTTGATTTATGGCGGATCAGGAAATGATATAATTTTTGGGCAAGCGGATAATGATTCGCTTTATGGCAATAATGGCGATGATGTAATTGATGGTAATGATGGAGATGATTATATTGAAGGAAATCAAGGTAATGATGTAATCACCGATAATTTTGGAAATAATATTATTTTTGCTGGAGATGGAAATGATAAAATAATTACAGCTTCAGGTAATGATAAAATTTATGGAGATGTTGGTGATGATATCATAAATGCAGGAGATGGAAATAATTTAATTTATGGTGGATTAGGAAGTGATAACATTATTGCTCAAAGTGGAAATGATACAATTTTTGGACAAGAAGGATTTGATTTTATTAATGGCAATGCTGGAGATGATTATATATCTGGTGGAGCAGGTGATGATAATTTGTTTGGTGGAGATGGGAATGATAAAATTTTTGGTGATTTAGGAAGTGATCAAATATTTGGAGGTAGCGGAATTGATTTTATTTATGGTGGATTAAATGATGATCAAATATCTGGTGAAGATGGTTGCGATCTAATCAAGGCTGGACAAGGAGATGACTCAATTAATGGAGGAAATGATGATGATGAAATTTTTGGTGAAAGTGGAAGTGATCAAATTTTTGGAGAAAATGGAGATGATAAAATTCATGGTGGATATGGTGGTGATATAATTTTTGGAGGAGATGGAAATGATTATATCAAAGGAGACCTAGGCAATGATATTTTGGTTGATGGATTGGGAAGCGATATTATTGATGCAGGTGAGTTATTAAATAACAATAATGATAAACAGTTATTAACAAATAATAATGAATTATTATTAACATTAAACAATAACCAAGAATATTTAGATAAAGATATAATTATTATTACCAAGGAAAATAATCTTTCAAATAGTGTTGATATAATTAAAAATTTTGATCAATTTAATGATCGAATAATTATCGATACAAACTACATTAATCCTATTTCGATAAGTGAAGTTATTTTTCAATTAAAACAAATTGGCAAAAATGTAGAAATTAATTTTGATAATAGTCAGAAAATTATTATTGAAAATACCGATGTTGGATATTTTAACACTAGCAATTTGATGGTTGCATTTAGCGGTGGAGAAAATGGTAAAATACTATTGGGTAGCGATTGCGATGATGTAATTTTTGCAAAAGATGGAGATGATGTAATTTATGGAAAAGCTGGAAATGATGAAATTTGGGGTCAAGGTGGAGCTGATCAATTATTTGGCGAAAATGGCAATGATGTTTTAAGATATCAAGCTGATGAAAAATTTATTAAAAAAACTGCTCTTACTCAATATGACGAAGTTTATTGCAGTGAACTCGGATCAACTATTTTTTATAATTATGAAAATAATTCTAATAAAATTGGCGATGTTTTTTTCAAAGAAATTGATCAAGAAAGTGATTTATTTGTAATAAGAGATGCGGTAACTAGCTTACAATCATCACGACAATATTACGTTCCTCCACCACCTCCTATGAAATCTGGTAATAATTCTGCAATTTTAGCAGTGTTTAAAACTTTGTATATTTTAAGAACTGAATATGTATTTGAATTAACAAGTTTTTTTGGAACTAAAAATTTTATAAATAATCAAATCGTTGATATCACTGGATATAATCACAGTTTAGATAGATTTGATGGTGGAGAAGGTATAAATACATTGATTATGACGGAAGGAAATGATGTTTTAGCTTTAGATAATTTACCTCAAATTTCAAATGATATTGATGCTAGCAATGTTGAAAATCAAAATTCTCAAGCAATATCCAATCCTTTGAGTAGTGATGTTGATTCAAATATTTTGTCAATGGTAAAAAATATTTCGATAATTTTTGCTGGAGATGGTGATGATATCATCAATTTTACTTCCCCAAAATTTGATTATAATGATTTATTAATTTACGGAGAATCGGGTAGTGATAAAATATGGCTATCTTGCGGTAATGATCGAATTTATGGTCAAGATGGTGATGATGAAATATACAGCAATTCAGGAAATGATATAATCAGTGCTGGAGCAGGCAGTGACATAGTTTTCTCAGGTGATGGGGATGATATAATCGATGGTTCATCGGGATTAAATCAGCTTAATGGAGAAAATGGTAATGATATTTTTATGGTTAGTAATTTTACTGATAAAATAAATGGAGGTCAAGGAAATGACTTAATTTCATTTATCAATCTTAATCATTCAATTAATGTTAATCTTGAACATAATCAAATTGAATATAACAAAATTGTTAATAATGAAATATTTGAAATTGAAAATATTGATGGATCATCATTTGATGATTTTATTACAGGCAATAATTTAATTAATAAAATAAATGGATCAAATGGTAATGATATTTTATGTGCTAAGGGATCTGGAGATATTTATTTTTTTAATTCAAATATTGGTAGTGATAAAATTATCGAAGAAATTAATAATGAATTTGATCTAGATATCATTGAGTTTCAAGCAGATATAACATTAAAAGATTTAAAATTTTCAAGCAATGAAACTGATTTAGAAATTCAAATTGGCGATAATGAAAAAAACAAAATTACTATCATTGATCAGCTAAAAAATTCCGGTATTGAAGGGGTAAAATTGGATCAATTATATAAAATAAATAAAAATATAATAATTATTAATGAAGATGAGAAAATATTATTAAACAACATAAATGAGTTAAATCTAACTAATTCTCAAAAAACTAATAAAATAACTAATAATTTAATTGATGAAAAAAATAATTTTAAAAATCAATTTTTCTCATCAATAACTTCAAATCATGGAACGATAATTTATGATGAAAATTTAAATCAATTTTATTATCAAGCACTAAATAATTTTTTTGGAATAGATGAAATAACTGCAATTAACACAGATCAAGAAATAAGTAAATATAGCATTTTAGTCAATGCTATTAATGATGCTCCAACCTTTAGTTATCTTGGTGAAATCAAGGATAGCGAAATTAAAGTTGAAGAAAATTTTTCTATTAATCTTAGGGATCATTTTGTTGATAATGATCATGATGAATTAAATTTAAAAATTAAATTATTAGGTTTCGATAAATTTTTTGATTGGTTAAATTTTGATGAAAAAACCGGAATTTTATCTGGACAAGTTGGAAGAGATGGTAAATTAAATTTTAATATTTCCGCAACCGATTCAAAAGGTTTAAGTATTAGCGATAATTTTTCATTAATAATTTCACGAAATCTTGTTGATGATATTTTGTTAGTTAAAGAAGTAAATCAAATTTCAGGAAGTGAATTTGCGGATATAATTGATACAATTGAAAATTCCTGCGATCTAATTATGTCTGGAGCTGGAGATGATCAAATTAACTTTACTAAAGATTTAAATTGGCAAGATTTTGGAAATAATTATTTTGTTGCATGGAATCCATATTCAAATGAAAAAATAAAAGTATCTGGCAAAAATAGATCATATGATATTTTTGATGGACAAGAAGGTTTTGATAAATTGGAACTAAGTTCGCAAAATGATGTAATTTTTCTTGATGATAAAATTATTAGCAATGTTGGAGAAATTGCCAAACTTAGCTCAATTGAGCAAATTAACGGCAATGAGGGAGATGATATAATTGACTTAACATCATTTAATTTTATCTATCCAGATGTTATTATCAAATCAGGTTCAGGAAATGATGTAGCATGGGGAAATGAAGGTAATGATCAAATTAGCGGTGAAACAGGAATTGATAATTTAAATGGTGGAAATGGTAATGATTTGCTAGATGGAGGAGATGATGAGGATTTTATAAAAGGTCATGATGGTGATGATTTAATAATTGGAGGAAATAGCGGAGATATTATCTGGGGTCAAAAAGGTAGGGATCAATTTATCTATAAAAATAAATTTGAATCCCAATTAGCAAATGATCAAGAATTAGTAAAAATAATTAATTATGATTTTGAAAAATATCTTTACGAAAAAAATAATTCACCAAATTTTCAAAATTCTTCAATTGATGTGATTTTAGATTTTGTTCAACAAGAAGATCTTATTAACCTTAGTAATCTTGGTTTTGATTCAATTACCTTTGAGAAATTTTCTAATCAATCTCCATCTGGTTTGGAATATTATTTTAAAGATAATTTTACGATAATTGACGATCCAAACTCTAATTTCGCAATTAAAATCATTGGTAATATTGAGTTAATCAATACAGATTTTATGTATTAAAAATAATAAATATTATTAAATAATAAAAATAATTAAAACTATTATAAAAAACTATTAATAACAAAAATATTATGAAACACCTAAAAAAAACTAATTATCGATTAACTTTAAAGATTATTTTCCAAAAATTACGAGAAAAAATTCTTAAAAAAATTAAATTAAACACTTATCAATTTTCTATAAAAGAAAAGCCCATAAAGTTAATAAATATAAAATTTAAAATCTTTAAGAATCTAGAAAATAAAGCTCATAAAAGACAAATTTCTAAAAAAAATCAAAGATCGATTATTAAGAAATTCTATAAAATAATTTATCTAATTATTTTAATTTTAACTAATTTTATGTTTTTTATATCGCAAGATTGCCTTGCGATGATTGCTAGTGAATCTAATCAAATAAACAATGAATCCAAAAAAATTAATATCGATAAAAATATTTTTGGTTTGGAAATTTCATCAGGATTTAGGATTAATTTAGTCGATAATATTTTTTTTGATTCATTAGAGATTTCAGATTATTGCGATAATAAATTGCAATGTCGAAATAATTTACAAATCACTGAAATTTCTAACTCAAATTTTGCTGATAATATTTTCTTGGAAGGAGAAATATTTGCAAACAAATATTTATCAAAAAATATTACCCATTCATATGGAGTTAGAGCTAATTTGGGATATAATATCAACAAATTCAGGATTTATCTATCGGGAGGATATTTATTTACTAAAGTCAATTATAATTTACAAAATAGCGAAAATAAAAATCTTAAAATTTCACAAAATAAATCATTGCCATTTTATGGATTTGGATTGGGATATGACTTAACTAAAAATTTAAGTTTAAGAATAAATTCTGCATTTTATCAATTTGATTTATCAAATCCAAATATTTCAAATTCACAATCAAAAATTTCTATTAAAGCATTATCCTTTGGAACTGCTTGGCATTTTTAAGATTTATGAAAATTAATTTTATTAAAAAAATTATTTTCTTAATTTTAATTATGATTTTGTTGATGCCAAATCA
>CAMCSJ010000096.1 GCA_945878005.1 Rickettsia typhi
ACATTTCTAAAATTACTATGAAAAATCAATTAAAACTAGAAGAATTGTTAGAAATAATTCATGGTAAAATTAATTCTCAAGATCCAAATTCCTATGTTAAAAAACTTAGTGAAATGGGGATTGAAAAAATTTCTCAAAAAGTTGGGGAAGAAGCTGTTGAGGTTGTGATTGCAAGTTTACTTTACAGCAAAAATTTATCGACAAATCAAGCTGAAAGTAAAATACTTAAAAGCGATTTGATTAATGAATTAAGTGATTTATTTTTTCATAGTTTAATTTTGATGGCTCATAACAAAATTAGTTTTGAAGAAATCTTTTTGGAATTTTATCAACGCAATATCAAAAAAAATGATCGAAATTAGTTTAAGTGAATCAGCATTATTAAGAGTTAAAGAGATTGTTAGTAAGCCCGAAAATAATTCAAAATTTCTTCGGATTGCTGTTGATTCGGGAGGTTGTAGCGGATTTCAATATATTTTCAAATTAGATGATCAAAAACAACAAGATGATCTAGTGATTTATGTTGAAAACTCACAAGTCTTAGTGATTTGTGATGAATCTTCTTCGCAATTTTTAATTGGAGCACAAATTGATTTTGTTAAAGAATTGGGATCACAATATTTTAAAGTTAATAATCCCAACGCTAAGGCAAATTGCGGATGTGGACAATCATTTACCGTTTAAAATTCTACAATTTTTGAAAATTAATTTAAATATAAAATTTAAAAATTTTATATTTTAAAATCTGCTCCAAGATAAACTTTTCTTACTTGTTCATTCTCGATAATTTCATTTTTAGTTCCCGAAATTAAAATTTTTCCATCATAAACAATATAAGCTCGATCAACAATTGAAAGAGTTTCGCGAACATTATGATCAGTAATTAAAATTCCAATATGGCGTTTTTTTAATTGGTTGATCATTTCCACAATATCATTTACTGCAATGGGATCTACTCCAGCAAAAGGTTCATCAAGTAAAATAAATGATGGGTTGGTTGCTAATGATCTAGCGATTTCAACTCTTCTTCTTTCTCCACCCGAAAGCGATAATGCATGAGATTTGCGAAGATGAGTAATCGAAAATTCTTCCAATAATTCATTTAATTTCTCTTTTCTTTTAACGATATTTGCTTCAGATATTTCAAGGATTGCCATAATATTTTGCTCAACAGTCATTCCCCGAAAAATTGATGCTTCTTGAGGAAGATAGCCAATTCCTAGTCTTGCTCTTTGATACATTGGAAGATGAGAAATATCAATTTTATCAATAAAAATTGATCCCGAATCATTAGGAATTAGTCCAACAATCATATAAAAACTAGTAGTTTTTCCTGCTCCATTTGGACCAAGTAATCCAACAATTTCACCTTGTTTAACTTCAAGACTAACATCTCGAATCACGGTTTTTTTGTGATAAGATTTTGCTAAATTTAGCGCTTTAAGAATTTTATTGTTCATTGTGCTTTTTTCGATTTTTTAATATCTTTAATATCGTCTCCGATAATTACCATAACTCTTTGATCTCTTTTAGGCAAGAGTGGATTTTTTTCTTGCGAAACTTCACTTTGATTGCCAATAAAATTTCCTTTTTTGGTAGAAATATCGTAAACAAATTTCTCACCACTGGCAATTGAAGTTCCATTATTGACAATTACATTTTTTTGTAAAACAAAAATATTTTTTTTAGGATCAAAATAACCAGTTTGTGCTGAAGCGGTAGAGTCATCGCTAAAAATTTTGACATGATTAAAGGCATCAATTCTTTTAATTTCGGTTTTTTTAGAGTTTAAATCATTGCTTTTATTTTCTTCGTAAATCACAATCATTTTATCAGCAAGAAGAGATGAATCATCTTTTTCAACAATGACATTATCGTTAAATTCTACATTTTGATTTGTCCGATTAATGGTAATAATTTCTGAGCGAATTTTAGTTGTTGAAGATTTATTTTTAGATAATTTTTTATCATCTAAAGCTAGGTTATTATTTGTTTGTTGTTGATTTATTTTTAGCGGATTAGCCTTAGAATCATATGGAGATTTCTCTAAAGAATTATCATAGGAATTAGCGTTATAAATTGGAATTATTAAGCAAAATAAAATTACCAAAGATATGAAAAATAGCATTAAATTTTTTTTATTAACCATCATTTCAGTTATTCTAATAAGTTGCTTTTTTAAAAAAAATCAAATCTCCCCAAAAGAAAATTTATCTTCAAATAATTTTTTAGTAAAATCAAATAAAAATTTTAATCAAGATTTTTCTAATTACAATCAGCTTTTACAAATTGTTAATGAAAATAATCGGGTAATTTTAGATCTAGATGTTGCAGTTGCAGATGATGATGAAAAGAGAATTACGGGTCTGATGAATTTAAAAAAAATGCCCGAAAAAAATGGGATGATTTTTTATTTTCCAACTCCTCAAAAGGTTGATTTCTGGATGAAGAATACCTTAATTTCCTTGGATATTATTTTCATTGATTCGGATAATAAAATTGTTAATATTCATCGAAATGCAATTCCAATGACTGAAAAATTAATTTCTTCGCAAAAGGAAATTGCAAAAGTTCTTGAAATTAACGCTGGATTGGTTAAAAAATATAAAATAAAAATTGGTGATAAAATTATTAGTGAATAACTATAAATAAATTTTAATCAAATATAATAAATTATCAGTAAAAAAATGCAAATAATTAAAATTAATCAAGATTTAACCGAAAATTTAGAAAATATTTTGCCAAAAAATATTTTAAATTTTTTACAGCAAAATCAAAATTTTGATCCAATAATTTTAAAACAAGTTGATGAAATTATTTCCCAAGTTAAAAAATCTTCAGATCAAGCTGTTCTTGAGTTATCAAACAAATTTGATAATGCAAATTTTTCTTCCATTCAAGATTTTTTAGTTAGCGAAAATGAATTTATTGAAGCGCAAAATAATTTATCAATCGAGCTAAAAGAAGCATTAAAAATTGCTTGCCAAAGAATTAAAAATTATCACCAAAAACAATTACCTCAAGATTTTTCTTATCGCGATGAAATTGATTTTGAACTTGGCAATCGCTGGATTGCAATGCAAAGAATCGGTGTTTATGTTCCGGGTGGAACTGCATCTTATCCTAGTTCAGTATTAATGTCTGTTATTCCTGCTGTAATTGCAGGAGTTAAAGAAATTATAATTTGCACTCCTAGCTCAAATTCCAAAATTAATCCTGCAATTATTTATGCCTCGCAAATTTGTGGAGTTAACAAGATTTTTAAAATTGGTGGAGCTCAAGCAATTACTGCAATGGCAATTGGAACTCAAATAATTCCCAAGGTTGATAAAATTGTTGGTCCGGGAAATGCCTATGTATCACTTGCTAAAAAACAACTTTATGGTGAAGTAGGAATTGATATGATAGCTGGTCCAACCGATGTAACCATTATTGCCCAACGCGATGCTAATGTAAAATTTATTGCAATTGATGCATTATCGCAACTTGAACATGGTATTGATTCCAAAGCTTTTATCATCGTTGATAATTTTGATTTTGCTAAAAAAATTCTCAGCGAAATTGACAATTTAAAAAATCAATTAACCAGAAAAGAAATTATTGAAAAATCTCTTAAAAATTCAGCAATTTTTGTGATTAATAATTTGGATGATGCTTATTTTTTAGCAAATTTTATTGCTCCCGAACATCTGCAAATATTGACTTCCAATCCTCAACAAGTGATTAATAAAATTACCAATGCAGGAGCAATTTTTGTTGGGCAATATACTCCCGAAGCAATTGGCGATTATATTGCAGGACCAAGCCATACTCTTCCTACTTCTTCAACTTCAAGATTTGCCAGTGGATTATCAGTTTATGATTTTTTAAAAAGGCAATCGCTAATGCAATCAAACCAAAATTCATTTTCTAAATTAGCTAAACATGCTTCTTTGCTAGCTAAAGTGGAAGGATTAACTGCTCATCAACTTAGTATCGATATTCGCAATATATGAAATTAACTATTTTTTTATCACTATTTTTTTTATTATTTTCTTGTGCAACCAAAGAAGAAAAAATCACTCCCGAGCTTTTATATAGCAATGCTTTAAAATTACTTAAGGGAAAAAATTATACCGATTCTGCAAAAGAATTTGAAAAAATTGACGATGATTTTCCATTTTCAAAATGGGCGATAAAAGGTCAAGTTATGGCAGGTTATGCCTATTTTAAAAATAAGGATTTCGATAAGGTTATTTTGATAAGTGAAGATTTTTCTAGATTAAATCCAACTAGTGAATATCTCCCTTACATGCTTTATTTGCGAGGAATATGTTATTATTTACAAATTCCCTCAATTGACAGAGCACAAGATTTTTCTAGTCAAGCATCAAGTATATTTAGGGAATTAATCGTTAGATTTCCTCAAGATGATCGCGCAATTGATGCTAAAGAAAAATTGGATTTTGTTGATGAACATCTCGCTGGAGCGGTTCTGCAAAAGGCTCGAATGCAAATTAATCAAAAAAACTTTGTTGGAGCAATTAATAATTTACAATTGGTTATTAATCGTTATCGTTATACCAAACAAGTTGCGGAAAGTTATTTTCGATTAGCAGAAATTTATTGGTTTTTAGGAAATAACAAAGAATATCTTAAGGCTAAAAAAATCCTTATTAGTGAATTTAGTGATAATTATTGGGCTCAACAATTATTATTAAAGTTTAAATAAATTAATAATTATTAACTAAATTAAATAAATCATGAATCCTTTTCTAGATACACTAAATCAATATAAAGCTCGATACCCAAATTCACTTTTTTATTCTGAATCTAATCAATTAAAATTAATCAATTCTTCGAGAGCTATTGATGTTGATCCATTTGATTCCAAGTCTACTCCTTTATCTAGGGATTTAGCCTTATCAATTACTGGTATCAATCCAGATATTTCAAATCTTGATCAAATAAATCAAGCAATTGACCATCAACAAAAATCAATTTTTAATCAAATAAAAACAAATCAATTAGCTTCTGATCCAATGGTTAAATTTAGTGAAATTTATTATTATCTTCCTTTAACTAAAGCTAGAATTAATGAGATGAGAAGAAGTCTTGAAATTTATTTTAGCGCTAGACTAACCAGTGGTCAAAGAGAGGATTTGATTAGATCGAAATGCCGGATAGATTCTAAACATAAAACTGATGCTCATAGTTTAGGGCATTATTACACCTTTATAGCTGAAACTGATATTTATCTTGATTCAAAAAACCAATTTTATCCTACCGTTTTATATAATGATACACTAGATGGTTTTCCAGTTAAACTTTTGGGTTTTTGTTATCCTGATTTTAGAGCGAATTTTAATGGTAATCTTAATTTTTGGGATACGACACAAAATACAAGTTCTACTCGAATTCAACAAAATGTTACTGATCTTAGCGATTCTGGTAAATTAAAAACTCTTTATCTCGATAAAGCAATATTAGCAAATCAAATAAATGAATGTTTAAGAATTAATCTTTTTGCGGTTATTGAAGAAGCAAAAAAAACTAACTCTAAAATACCTTTCATTATCAATATCCCCAATGCATTCTTAAGAGAATTGAATGATGATGTAAAATATCACATTAAACAAGTCATTGCTCAAGAATTTAATAATCTAAGAATAAATTATTCGCAATTAATATCACAAAATATTTCAGATTTTATTATTTTGGGTGGTAATTCGTGGGACGATGAATTTATAGCAGGTAAAAAATTAATCACGGATATATTTAGATCCAATGAAACTCCCCAAAATATTCCAGTTCATATTGTTTCTTCTGATATGCTCGATATGGCAAGAAAGCTATATGATAATAACCAAATTAAATTACCATTGCCAATGATGTTAAATCCATCACATCCAATAGGTTGTCAATTTTTAGAACCTGCATTTAGTTTAAGAGCATTTGATGAAATGCTTGCAAGATCAGATGGGGGAATAAATCGAGCAATTTTTGAAGGA
>CAMCSJ010000097.1 GCA_945878005.1 Rickettsia typhi
GATCGAAAAGATCAAGATAAAATGAATCAATTAATCGATAAAATAGAAAAAAAATAATTAATTTATATTCTTGCAAAAACTTTTTTTAACTGACATTATCTTCAAAATAATTTTATAAATTATCATTAATTTATAAATAATTTTTTAAATAATTCAAAATTTTAATTTATTAAATTTATGTTCAATCTTTCAGGAAAAAAAGCATTAATTACGGGTGCAACAGGTGGAATCGGTAAATCAATTGCCAAAGTGCTATTAGCCCAAGGTGCAGAAGTAATTTTATCGGCAACCAAAGAAGAAAAACTTCAGGAATTGGTAATTGAACTTTCCGCTCAAACAACTTCTAAAATTAATTATTTTGCTTGCGATTTATCATGTTCAAAAAGTGTTGATGCACTTTTTGATAGTTGTGAAGAATTATTTGGTCAAATCGATATATTAGTTTGCAATGCAGGAATCACCAAAGATAGCTTGATTCTTCGCATGAAAGAAGAAGATTTTAATCACGTAATTGATGTTAATCTCAAATCAACTTTTGTGCTTAATCGCAATTCTATCAAAAAAATGATCAAAAGAAAATATGGCAGAATTATCAACATCACATCAGTAGTTGCAAGCACAGGAAATCCTGGACAAGCTAATTATGTTGCATCAAAAGCAGGAATTATTGGCATGTCAAAATCTTTAGCATTAGAAGTTGCAAGCAGATCAATTACCATAAATTGCGTTTCCCCAGGATTTATCCAAAGCCCAATGACCGATGTTTTAACTGATCAACAAAAAAGCAATATTCTTAACAAAATTCCTGCTAACAGAATGGGAAATCCTCAAGAAATTGCTTACGCAGTTGCTTTTCTTGCCAGTGATGAAGCTAGTTATATCACGGGTGAAACCATGCATGTCAATGGTGGAATGTTTATGTCTTAAATGAAATAAATTTAATTTATTTCATTTATTTAATTAATTTTTTTAACAAATATATTTAATCCCTATATTTAACTACTATAGTTTAAAAATGTTAAAATAAATTAATTACTAACCTTTCTTATGATAAAAAAAATAACTCAATATAAAATAATATTATAATTAAATTTACTTAATTTATGTCAAATCTTCACAAAACTAAAGTATTAATAATTGGATCTGGTCCTGCAGGATATTCCGCAGCAATTTACTGTGCTAGAGCAAATCTTGAGCCAATTATGGTCAATGGAAATCAACCGGGAGGTCAATTAACCATTACCACTGATGTTGAAAATTATCCGGGATTTGCTGAAGCAATTCAAGGTCCATGGCTAATGGAACAAATGGAAAAGCAAGCAATTCATGTTGGATGTAAAATAATTTTTGATCATATTTCCCAAGTTGATTTTTCTTCAAAACCATTTAAACTCAAAGGTGAATCAGGTGATGATTATGAAGCTCAAGCAGTAATTATCTGTACCGGTGCGCAAGCAAGATGGCTTGGACTTGAATCCGAAAAAAAATTCCAAGGATATGGAGTTTCAGGTTGCGCAACTTGTGATGGTTTTTTCTTCAAGAATAAAGAAGTTATGGTAGTAGGAGGTGGAAATAGTGCAATTGAAGAAGCGTTATATTTAACCAATCATGCTAGTAAAGTTTATGTAATTCATCGTCGAGATAAATTTCGTGGCGAAAAAATTATGCAAGATCGTCTTTTCAAAAATCCTAAAATTCAAGTAATTTGGAATAGTGAATTACATGAAGTTATTGGAAGCGAAAATCCTAAATCTGTCACCCATGCTAAATTAAAAAATACTGTGGATGGTAAAATTACCGAAATGAAAATTGATGGAATTTTTATTGCAATTGGTCATAAACCAAATTCCGATATTTTCAAAAATACTGCTTTAGAAATTGATAATGAAGGATATTTAATAACCAAGACGAACTCAACTGCAACAAACATCCAAGGAGTTTTTGCCGCAGGAGATATTCAAGATAAAATTTATCGTCAAGCAATTACCGCAGCTGGAACGGGTTGCATGTCTGCGCTAGAAGTTGAAAAATTTTTGTCTCATTAATTTACTATAAGTTTTTAACAATTTATTTATTAAAAATTATAATTTAAATTTTATTTTAAATTTTCTTTAACTTTTAAATAAATTAATGACCAATAAAAAAGCATTTTCACTTATTGAACTTTCAATTGTAATTTTAATAATTGGCATTTTAGTAGCTGGAGTTACCTCTTCTTCGCGTTTAATTAGGGCAATGAAATTAATTTCAGCAAAACAGATGACTCAAAGTTCTCCCGTCTTAACAATCCCTGATTTATTAGCTTGGTTTGAACCAACCAAGGAAGGAATTTTTGGATCGGGAAGTGCAGGAACTTATACTCCATTAGCTAATCCTGATGATGGTCAAAGAATTGCAACTTGGATGGATGGTAATCCTAGATTAGTTTCGGGAAGTCAAATTGTTGCAACACAGTCTTCTCTTACTAATCAACCACTTTACGTTGAAAATGGCATGAATGGTTTGCCTAGTTTAAATTTTGTCGATGATGATTTTTTGCAATATGATGATAATATCGGAGGATCAATAGGAGCAACATTATTCATGGTTTTTAAGCCTCATGATTATCTTACTTTTAGGCAAACATTCATGGGAGGAGGAATTAATTTTAGCAATAGCAGTCCCGACGGGTCAAAATGTTTAACATTAATTCATGTCAATAATACTACTTGGTATGGAGGATGGACCTCAACGAATAACATTTCTACTTACAACACAGCTAGTCCATCTATATGTAGATTTTTATATCGATCTGGATCTTTTCAAACTTTTACCAATGGAGTAAGTGATACTCCCCAAAATATTGGATCAGCTCAACCATTATCCAGAGTTGATATTAATCCTCCAAATTATACTAAAGATACCATTGGATCTAATGCTAGAGTTGATCAATATCAATATAATTTTCATGGATATATTGGCGAAATAATTGTTTATGGTCGTGGATTAAAAAATGATGAAGCCATTGATGTCGAAAAATATCTTTCCAAAAAATGGGGAGTTAAATTGCCATATTGACAACATGATTAACGAAAAATTTACTTCTAAAAAGCCAATTTATAAAATCTCAATTAAGTCTAATAGTTTATAAATATTAAAAAAAATATGACCAATAAAAAAGCATTTTCACTTATCGAACTTTCAATTGTGATTTTAATAATTGGCATTTTAGTTGCTGGAGTTACAACTTCTTCGCGTTTAATTAGGGCAATGAAATTAATTTCAGCAAAACAGATGACTCAAAGTTCTCCTGTCTTAACAATCCCTGATTTATTAGCTTGGTTTGAACCAACCAAGGAAGGAATTTTTGGATCAGGAAGTGCAGGAACTTATACTCCATTAGCTAATCCCGATGATGGTCAAAGAATTGCAACTTGGAAAGATGGTAATCCCAGATTAACCGCAGGAGGAGAACTTCTTGCCACCCAAACTACCATAAACAATCAACCCTTCTATGTTGAAAATGGTATTAACGGATTACCAACTTTAAATTTTGTTGATGATGATTTTTTGCAATATGTCGATAATGTTGGATTATCGACGGGTGCAACTGTTTTTATCGTATTTAAAGCAAATGATTTATTGAATGATCGACAAATTTTTGTAGGTGGAGGAGTTGGTTTTGGAGCTACTGGTGCGAAATGTATAGGATTAGCGCATTTAAATGGCACGGCTTGGCATGGCGGATGGGGTTCATCAAATGCTCTGTCATACAACACAAATGACAAAATGCTTTGTAGATGGAGTTATCGAAATGGCATTTTACAAACTTTTATGAATGGAAGCCCGGGATCATCATTTAATATTGGAGTTTATCCACTAAGTAGAACTTCTTCGCCACAAATCTTTACAATTGATTACATTTCTTCGCAATATGTGGATAATGTAACATATAATTTTCATGGCTATATTTCTGAATTAATAGTTTTTGGTAGGGGATTGAAGGATGATGAAGTAGTCGATATCGAAAAATATCTCGCAAGAAAATATGCAATAAAATTAACTTATTAATAAATAATTATTGGTAATTGTTTTTAAGAAAATAAGTAAATAATAATTTGATTTTATTTAAAATATTATAAATAAACAAATATTTTTAGTTATTATTATTTATTGTTAAATTTCTCCAAACAAATTCGCAAGTAAATGGCAATAATGGAGCAGATGCTTCGCTGATTACAACCAAAACGGTGTAAAGCACATTATAAGCATCATATTTATCTTGATCAATTTCACTTTTCCAAAATCTGTTACGATTTCTTCGAATATACCAATTATTTAAAACTTCAAAAAAATCAATAAATTCCCCACATGCTAAAACCGTGTCGTAATTTTGCATTGCTTGATCAATTGCTTGAACGCAACTTTTTAATTTTGCCAAAATATAGCGATCCAAAATATTTGATAAATCTTTTTTGGTTTCAATTCTTTGAGCACAAATTCCATCAGCATTAGCGTAAAGACAAAAGAAATTAAAAGCGTTAATTAAGGGTTTAATCGATAATCGTAGGGTATCACGAATTGATTTTCCATCTTTATCGATTCGCAATTCTTGCCCGCGCATTACGGGTTGCGAAATCATGTAAAACCGCATGGCATCTGATCCAATTGAGCTAAAGATTTCCAAGGGATCAGCGTAATTTTTTAATCTTTTGGAAAGTTTTTGAGAATTTTCATCCAAAATAGTTCCGTGACAAATTACATTTTTAAAAGGTGCGCGATCAAATAATGCAGTTGATAAAACCATCAAAGTATAAAACCATCCGCGAGTTTGGGCAACATATTCGGTGATAAAATCAGCGGGAAAATTTTCTTCAAACCATTGCTTATTTTCAAATGGATAATGGAATTGAGCATAAGGCATTGATCCACTTTCAAACCAACAATCTAGGACATCCGCAACGCGTCGAAATTCTTCACCATCTTCGAAAAAAACAATTTCATCGATAAATGGTCGATGGAGATTTTCAATTTTTTTACCTGAAATTTTTTCCAGTTCAGCGATCGATCCAAAGACTTTTATTTTTCCTGATTTACTTTTCCAGACTGGTACGGGACATCCCCAGAAGCGGTTGCGCGTAATTGACCAATCTCTTGCTCCTTCTAGCCATTTGCCAAATTGTCCATCCTTAATATTTTCGGGAATCCAATTGATTTGCTGATTTAATTCAACCATGCGATCTTTAAATGCCGAAACTTTAACATACCACGAACTTACGGCTTTGTAAATTAGCGGAGTATCTGTTCTCCAGCAATGTGGATAATTATGAAGAATTTGCTGGGGATTTCCGAAGAGAATTTTATTTTCCTTGAGATATTTTATGATATCGTCATTGGTATCAAAAACTTGGCGATTTTTTAATGATAAAATCTGGATTGGTTTTTTATAATCATTAGTTTTTTCCAATTGGGAATCTCGATCTATTTCTTTCGAATTGAAAGATTGATCTCGATCTATTTCTTTCGAATTGAAAGATTGATCTCGATCTTTCCCTCTCCCTTCTAGGGAGAGGGCAGGGTGAGGGTCATTTTGTAAACTTAACCATATTTTTTCACATACCCCATCAAAATTTTCAAATATTTCATTATTCCAAAATCTTAAAACCCTATATCCCTTTTTTTCTAAATTTACTGTTCTTAATTTATCATATTCGACATTATCTTTAAAAGCATGTTGCGATCCATCTAATTCAATAATTAATTTTTTTTCTATACAGACAAAATCAACTATGTAATTGTCAATTTGATGTTGACGACGAAATTTATGATTATCTATTTGACGATTTCTAATCGCATACCAAAGCTTATTTTCAAGATCGGTATCATTTTTACGAAGATTTTTTGCTAAATGTGTAAGGTCTTTACCCTCAC
>CAMCSJ010000098.1 GCA_945878005.1 Rickettsia typhi
ATTTTTATCTAAATTTTTTTCGGAATTCTTTTCAGAATTTTTCTCAAGATTTTTTTCAGAAGTTTTTTCTAAATTTTTTTCAAGATTATTTTCAAAAATATTTGGATTATTTTTTAGCTCTTTATTGCCTTCTTCAAATATTTCACTGGAAGAAATTTTATTTTCAGAATTTAAATAATTGGAATCACTAATGGATTTTTCGGGATTAATTAAATTATTATTTTTATTAAAAAGATCATTATTCATAATTATTTAAAATCGGTTAAATCAATAGGATATTGATCGGAAAAACATGCATCACAAAATTGCGGAATATTATTATCACGATTAGTTTTTAATATTGCACGGTAAAGTCCATCAATTGAAAGATAAAAAAGCCGATCTGCTCCAATTAATTTACAAATTTCATCATTGGATAATTGCGAAGCAATAAGATCTTTTTTATCAGGAGTATCAACTCCGTAAAAACAAGGAGAAATCGTTGGAGGTGAAGCAATAAACATGTAAATTTCCTTTGCTCCTGCATCGCGAATTAATTGAACAATTTTTTTGGAAGTAGTTCCTCGAACTATGCTATCATCAATCAAGATAACTCTTTTACCTTTAATGACATCAGAATTTGCATTATGCTTTAGCTTTACTCCAAAATGACGAATCCCTTGATTTGGTTCGATAAATGTTCTTCCTACATAATGATTTCTTATAATTCCCAATTCAAAAGGAATTTGCGATTGCATTGCAAAACCAATCGCCGATGGAACTCCCGAATCAGGTACGGGAACTACCACATCAGCTTCAATTTGAATTTCTTTTGCCAATTCAATTCCAATATTTTTTCTTACTTGATAAACATTTCTTCCTTCTAAAACGCTATCAGGTCTTGAAAAATAAACATATTCAAAAATACAGAATTTTGAAGGTTGTTTATTAAAAGGAAATAATGATTCTAAACCGTTATTGTTAATTATTAACATTTCACCATTAGCAATATCGCGATTAAATTTTGCACCAATAATATCAAATGCACAGGTTTCTGATGCGATAACTATTGAGTCACCAAGATTTGCCAAAGAAAGTGGACGAACTCCATATCCATCACGAATAGCAATAATTCCAGATTGATGAATTACCAATAAAGAAAATGCTCCTTGGATTTGTTCAATTGCTTCAATAACTTTATCATTCAAAGTAGTTTTTTTACTCAAAGCAATAAGATGAAGAATTACTTCAGTATCCATGGTGGTTTGAAAAATTGCACCTCTTTTAATTAATTTTGAACGAAGAGTTTTAGCATTGGTAAGATTACCATTATGAGCTACCGCAATAAAACCAAGTTCCAATTCGGCAATAATTGGTTGATAATTTTGTGCAGTTTTTTTTCCAGCGGTAGAATAGCGAACATGACCAATGGCAATATCTCCAGTTAATTTTTTCAAAATTTCGGGAGCAGTAAAATTATCAGAAACCAAACCATCAGCAAAATGAAAATTGGGATTCGATAATGTTGAAGTATCGAATGAAACAATTCCTGCAGCTTCTTGTCCTCGATGCTGAAGAGCATGAAGACCAAGAGTGGTATTTATCGCACTATCTTTGGAACCAAATATTCCAAAAATTCCGCATTCATCATTAAATTTATCAAACATAATTAACTCTTAGATTTTATTTTTTATTATTAATAATTATTTTAAATAAACATTTTTGGTTAAGAAATGTTGATAATAATTAATTTTAACTAACATCATCATAATTAGTTCGTGACATTAGATATTTATAAACAATAAGGTTTTCCATAATTCTTTGAACATAATTTCTAGTTTCAGAATAAGTTATTAACTCAATCCAATCAACAACTTTATCGAGATCTTTTTCGAAACGAGGATCATAAAATTCATTAATCCAACGTTGAGTAGCATTTGGTCCAGCATTGTAAGAAGCAATTGCAAGCATTTCTGATCCATCGAAACGATTGATCAATTTTTTAATATAATGCGATCCAAGCTTGACATTGTAAGAAATATCAGTTGCTAATTTCTTTTTGTCATAATCCAAACCTGCTTCCTTAGCAACAAGTTTCGCGGTAGCAGGCATTAATTGCATAAAACCAATTGCTCCAACTTTACTTAACGCAGATGGAACAAATCCACTTTCTTGCTTAATAATCGCATGAACCAAAGGAGCATACTCATCTTGAGAAACTTCTTTAATAATTTGAAATTTATCCTTGATAAAAAAGACATTTTTGCGAGATGCAACTTTAGAGATTTTGGCATCAATTTGACGATCACCAATTTCATTGACGATTTTCATAATTACCGCAATTTGTCCTTCCGTTGGAGAGTTGTTAACGATCCATTCAAAGATTTTAGTAGCATCTTGTTTATTGCCAGTTACTGCTAGTAAATAAGCAACTTGAGCAGCTCGTGATTCAGAAATTTTAGCAATATCACGACCCGTAATGTCAGGATTTTTAGGAAGAATAATATCTTCTTGCGCACCAACTGGATCAAGAGATCGATGCTTATGAATTGCCAATTGTCCGTAAAAAAAAGTTGGATATTTAGTTCCGATTTTATACCATTCAATTGCTTTATTTTTTTGTTTTTGGGCTTCATAACTCATGCCTAACCAATATGCTCCTCTTGCCAGAGTAACAGGCTGAGAAACATTTTTATAAAAATAGTCAAAATGATTTTGAGCAATTTGCGCTTTATCAATAAACCTTAAAGCAATCCATCCAGCCGTCCATTCCGCTTCCCAAAAATCACTTGAATTTATCGAAAGATTATGATTTGCAAAAATTTGATATGCGATTTTATATTTTTTTTGCTTAATCATCTCTCTGCCATAAAGCCTTCTCAAGCTCCACCATTTATCGGGATATTTAGTTTTATCTGGCAATTCAGTAATTAATCCGATAAGTTCATTAATTTTATCTTTGGATTTTAACCACACAATTTGACGATGAATTAGTAATTCATTATCCCTTAATTTTCTAGGAACCTTCGCAATAATTTTATCAAGATATTTTGGAGATTCTTGAAATTCCAAAATAGCATTATACAACAATTTGTAGTCTTCATTTACAAAATTCAGGATTCTAATTGCTTCGTCATTTTTATTATCCCAAAGCAATCTTTCAATACGAGCAACATGATCTGGTTCACTTAAAAGATCTTTATATTTTTCTAGAAACTTGATTTCTTCATCGCTTGAAAAATTTTCTTTTAACCAGATTTTAGCAATTTGCGATTGGATATTTCTACGCTCTTCATCTTTTTTTCTTTCATCGATTTTTTCACGGGATAATGCTTCAATCTTAGCATCAACCATGAAAACTTTGGTATCAACATCGCTTGCTGGATTATTTTTAAAATAAAATTGCGAAACCTCATAAGGAACCTTATTAGCAACTGCAACCAATTCAACATTACGCTTGATTTCAGCAATATTTGGATAAAATGGATTATCAATCACAAAGGTTGAGATATCGCTAAATGCAATATCCTTAGGCTGAATTTTATTGCTATATTTATTCCACAAAATTACGTCAATTAAAGCATCAGCTAGAGAATTTTTACTATTATCTTGTTTTTGTTTATTTCGAGATTTCATCTCATTGGCAAGCTGTAAAGCTTCATTGAAATTTTTTTTCTCCATCGCTAAACTAACTTTTTTAAGAATTTCAACATCACTAGCAACCATTCCATGCCATAATTTTTGAGACATTGGAGCTTCATTTTTTGCCAATAATTGATGTGGTAAAAATCCCCAAGCCATTGCCAAAAGCATTACCAATGACTTAAGTTTGTTATTTTTAATGTTGATTTTTTTAAAAAAAGATTTCACTTTTATGGAATTAGATTTGAACAAAATTTTTTAAGTAAGTTATTATTTCATTTATAATTTTAAATCGTCAAATATAAAATTAAACATTGTTATTTTGCAAATTTATTTTAATTTTTTTAATTTATAAAGATCTTTTTAATAAATCAAAAAAAGAATTTAATTTTTTTGTTGTAATGCAATTTTGAATTTTTAAAATTTGAAAAAAATTAATTATTTTACTAATGATAAATATACTATTTTCAAAAAAAATTGGTGCAGATGAATTTGGCAATCAATATTTTATTAATAACAAAAATAAAAGATTTGTTAAATATAAAGGTCTTGCGGAACCAAGTAAAATACCTGCCGAATGGCATGGCTGGATTCACTATAATCAAGATGATCCTCCCGTAATTAATACTCAAAACAAAAAATTTTCTTGGCAAAAAATTCATTTACCAAATCTTACGGGAACAAAATTAGCTTACTTCCCAAAACCTCACTCATCAAACAAAATCAATAATGTTTATGAATCTTGGCAACCCTAAAAATTTTATGATAAATTAATTTTATGATTAATAAAAATAACAATTATTTTGATTTTATAATCGGAACTTTCGTAATTTTATGCGCAGTATTTTTCTTTTACAGCTCATTTAAGAGCTCTAAA
This sequence comes from Rickettsia typhi, assembly GCA_945878005.1. GTDB lineage: Bacteria > Pseudomonadota > Alphaproteobacteria > Rickettsiales > UBA1997 > CAILUF01. The sequence goes on from CAMCSJ010000098.1 coordinate 4,499, forward strand.
ATAAACACTTCGAGCGGATATCCTCTTTATGCTAAATTTCAAAATGTCAATGGCATTTCTTCGGGTAGCGATGTTAAGATTTCGGGAGTAAAAATCGGAACCGTAACTGATCAATTTATCGATGAAAAAACTTTCCGCGCAACGGTAAAATTTTCGATAGATAATAAAATTAAATTACCATCTGACTCTTCAGCTAAAATTGTTTCAGATGGCTTACTTGGATCAAAATTTTTAGAAATTAATCCGGGTTCGCAAGATGATTTCCTTGCTTCGGGAGATGAATTAATCTTCACTCAATCTTCAGTAAATTTTGAAGAATTACTTGCCAAATTCATGTTTAGTGATAAAAAAAATAATTAATCATTATGAACATTTTTAAATTAAAATTACTGACTAAAAACAAATATTGTTTAATATTATTGACTTTACTTTGTTTATCACTATCACCAAATGTTTTTGCTCAAAATTTGAAAATTGAAAATTCTAAGACTCAAAATTCTAAAACTAATGATAGCGAAAAATTATCTGAAATTCCAGCTGACAATGATGAAAAACCCGATGCTGTAAAGACCTACAACATCGCAACTGTGCAAATTTTAAATAAAACTACTGCAAAAAATTCCATGCTTGATCTTCGCATTGGTCAAAAAGTAAATTTAGGTGCAATTACCGTTAAATCTCATAAATGCTGGATGGCTCCGCTTGATCAAAAACCTGAAACAAAAATTTTATTAGAAGTTTTTGAAAATAAAAATTCCCAAGAACTTGATGCAAATCCTGCAGAAAGTAAGCGAATTTTTTACGGATGGCTTTTTGCTTCCAGCCCATCTCTATCGGGATTGGAACATCCAATATATGACATCATTTCTATCACTTGCAAAAATAAATAATTCTATGATTAAAATTGCTCCATCAATTCTTTCGGCAAACTTCGCAAAATTAGGTGAAGAAATTTCTACAATTTCTTCAAGTGGTGCAGATTATATTCACATTGATGTTATGGATGGAAATTTTGTTCCAAATATTACTATTGGCAATGATGTTATCAAATCAATTCGACCTTTTTCCACCCTACCCTTTGACGTTCATTTGATGATCAATAATCCCGATTTACACATCAAAAATTTTGCCGATTCGGGAGCGGATATCATCACAATTCATGCCGAAGCATCAACTCATTTAGATCGCAGTTTAAGCCTGATAAAATCATTAAATAAAAAAGCTGGAGTTTCAATT
>CAMCSJ010000099.1 GCA_945878005.1 Rickettsia typhi
TTACTAAAATTTTAATTAAATATTCTAACTTTGGGTTAATAAAAATTTTGTTGAAAATGAGTTAATGATTTACTTGCTTATTTCAACAAAGTTTAATTTTATTAAAGAAAAATTTAAATTTTAAATGCTTTGCTTATCATAAAAATCAAGTGTTAAAGATCATAAAAAAAACCAGAAATATTTTCTACCTAACCTTAATTCTTGCGATATTTTCTTGGCTAAATTCTTGCAAAAGAGTCGATATCGATCCTTTTGACCCTAAGGCAAAACTTACTAGATCTGATATTAAAGATTTAATGATTAAGAATCCCAAAGATAGTAAAAATGCTAAGAATAAAAAACCAGAAGAAAATTTAATTCCCAATGTTTCTAAATTGATAATTTCTCCACCTCCACCAGTGCTGGGAGGTGATAAAACAATTTCATTTTCGGTGACCGATCAAGCTCCATTAAAAGATGTTTTAATCGAATTAGGACGAATTGCCAATATCGATATTGATCTAGATCCTGCTATAGCGGGAGGGGTAATTATTAATGCCAAAAATCGACCTCTCAAAGAAGTTATTGATCGAATTGCCAATCAAGGTGGACTTCGTTATTCTTATAAAAATGGGATTTTATATTTTCAGCGAGACATGCCATTTATGAAAAATTATTTTGTCGATTATTTGACCGATGGATCAGTATGGGGAGATGTCGAATCTAATTTAACGGCAATTATGACTGCTGAACAACCTCCTCAAAATTCTAGTTCAAGTGGAGATTCAGCAAGTGCAGAATCATCTTATACCTCAAATAAATCAGCAGGAATAATTTCGGCATTTGCTACCGAAAAACAACATGTTGCGATTGAAAAATATTTGCGAGATGTAGATAAATATTCATCAGCACAGGTTTTGATTGAAGCAAAAGTTGTTGAGGTAAGTTTATCGGATAGTTTTCGAGCTGGAATAAATTGGAATTGGCTTAATTCAATTCCTAACACTGGAGTTCCTTACAGCTTAACTCAAAGTTCAATGGCAAATTTTACCGAAGTTGCATCAGCAGGGGTTAAACCTACAATTTTTACACTTGGAAGTGCAGCATCTCGCAAAGGTTTATTTGGAGGAAATCTTGATTTAACAATTCAAGCGCTTGAAGAATTCGGAACCACTAAAACCATTTCAAGTCCGCGAATTCACGCTATGAATAATCAAAAAGCAACTTTAAGTTTTCAAGATAAATTAATTTATTTTAAAATTGAAACTACTCAATCACAAACTGGTGCAAATTCGGGTGGAACTGGTACGGCATCGAATGTTGTAAGTACTTCAACTACCTCAACAAAAATGGAAGAAAGCATTGGAGTTGAATTATCAATTACTCCATCAATTAATCTCAAAACTAATGAAATCACCATGACCATTGAACCAACTTTGGCAGTAAAAAGTGGTGAGGTTAAAGATCCCGTAAATGAAAAAAATATTGTTCCCGTTATTCAAACCCGAACCTTAAGCACGATCGCCAAAGTTTTAAGTGGCAATGTTTTAGTGATCGGAGGATTAATGAAAGAAGACGGAGCTAATCAAGATTCGGGCTTGCCTTTTTTAAATAGAATTCCCATTATTGGAGCGTTATTTAAAGTAATTAATCGAAAATCCGATATAGTTGAAACGGTAATTTTTATTAAAGCAACTGTTGTGAATAGTGCTACGGGAGCATCTAAGGAAGATCGTGAATTCCAAGATAAATTCGATAGTTCTAAAAGAAGATATTTCAATTAAATATTTTTAAATAATCCTTGGTATTTTTAAAATAAATAACTAAATTTTATTGTGAAAAATATTTTTTAATATTTTTACAGTAAAATAGCTAAAATATTTTATTACAACATAACTAATTAACTTATATTAGATTATCATGAATGCTATTTTAAAATATATTTTGAAAAATGGAGTTAGAGATCGGCTTTATATTGGTCTCTTTGTAAGCTTAATCATCACATTTGGAGTTTCAGTTTTTTTGGGTTCAACTATGTTGGTTGAACAGCAAGCTACAACCGTAGTTTTTATCGCTGGAAGTTCCCGAGTTATTTTAGCTGTTGGGATGATTTTATTTGTTTGTCTATCAATTAATCGTGCTTTTGAAAATAAAGAAGTTGAATTTATTTTATCCAAAGCAATATCGCGTCAACAATTTGTTTTAGCTTATCTAATTGGTTTTTTTGTAACCTCATTGCTAATTTTTATTCCACTTGCAATTACGATTTTTTTAATTTCCAATGCCGATAAAGTTGGTCTAATAATTTGGTTAATAACATTACTTTTAGAAAATTTCTTAGTAATTATTTTTGCATTATTGGTATCGTTAATTTTAAAAAATTCCTTCAGTGCAATTATGGCTAGCTTTGCATTTTATATCATTGCAAGATTAATGGGAATGTTTGTTATGGCAATCAAATTACCTCAAGATATTGCTCTGATAAAAAATAATTTTTTAGCGATAATTTTAAAATTCTTTTCGGTGTTATTTCCTCGGCTAGACCTTTTTGCTCAAAGCTCTTGGTTAATTTATGGTTTTAAAGATTATTCGCAAATATCAATAATTTTATTACAATTTTTTATTTATTTTTTATTGTTAATTTTCATGTCATTTCATGATTTTAAGAAGAAGCAATTTTAAAAAATAATTTTAAAATTATATTAAAAATTTTTAAAAAATTTGTTTGTAAAATAAAAAAAATAATTAAAATTTGTCCATCAAAAATTAATTAAAAATTAATCAGAAATCAAACTTAAACTCAAAATTATGAAAATAAAATTACTCATCATCACATCTTTATTGCTTACGGGCTGTAAGTTTAATAATCACAAAAAAACTCATCACAAAGAAAGTAATCACAATAAATTCGTTGCAAAACCAAATGAATTTTGGTGGCCAAAAAAAATTAATTTATCTAAGCTTCGTCAACACTCGCCTGAGTCTAGCCCTTACGATAATGATTTAAATTATCCTAAAGAATTTGCTAAAATTGATCTTGGCAAATTAAAAAAAGAAATTGAAGTAGTAATGAAAACCTCGCAAGAGTGGTGGCCAGCGGATTACGGAAATTACGGTCCATTCTTCATTCGTATGGCTTGGCATAGTGCAGGAACTTATCGCACCACTGATGGTCGTGGTGGAGCAGATGGTGGTCAACAACGTTTTGAACCGCTTAACAGCTGGCCAGATAATGCCAATTTGGATAAAGCTCGTCGACTTCTCTGGCCAATCAAAAAGAAATATGGAGCAAAAATTTCTTGGGCAGATTTAATGATTTTATCAGGTAATGTTGCATTGGAATCAATGGGCTTCAAAACCATAGGATTCGCAGGCGGAAGAGTTGATGATTATGAACCAGATTTAGTATATTTTGGTCCCGAACATAAATTTATGGCAAGCGATCGTCTTGATAATAGAGGTAGATTACAAAAACCTCTAGGTGCAACAACCATGGGTCTTATCTATGTTAATCCCGAAGGACCAAATGGCAATCCCGACCCATTAAAAGCAGCATCGCAAATTCGCGAAACATTTGCTCGCATGGCAATGAATGATGAAGAGACTGTTGCACTTATCGCAGGAGGTCACACTCTAGGAAAAACTCATGGTGCACATAATCCAGCTAAATGTGTTGGGAAAGATCCTGCTTCATCTCCTATTGAAGCTCAAGGTTTGGGATGGCATAATAAATGCAATAGTGGTAAGGGAGTTGATACAGTAACCAGTGGATTAGAAGGCGCATGGACATCCAATCCAATTGCTTGGTCTCACGAATATTTTAAAAATTTATTTGCCTTTGATTGGGTTAAAACTAAAAGCCCTGGTGGTGCAACTCAGTGGATTCCATCTGATAAAAATGCCAAAGCATTAGTTCCTGATGCTCATGATCCAAAGCAAAGACATGCTCCAATGATGTTAACCACTGATTTATCTTTAAAATTTGATCCGAAATATCGTGAAATTGCTATGCGTTTTCGTGATAATCCTAAAGAATTTGAAAAGGCATTTGCCCAAGCTTGGTTTAAGCTTACTCATCGCGATATGGGACCAAAATCTCGTTATCTTGGCTCAAATTTTCCTAAAGAAAATTTAGCTTGGCAAGATTCACTTCCTAAAGCTAATTATCAAACAATCAATGAAACGGAAATTGCTAATCTAAAAAAACAAATTGCTAATTCTAAACTTAGCAATTCGCAATTGGTTAAAACTGCTTGGGCATCAGCTTCGTCATTTCGTTCTAGTGATTTACGTGGTGGAGCTAATGGAGCAAGAATTCGCCTAGAACCTCAAAAAAACTGGATTGTTAACAATACTCAAGAATTAACAAATGTTTTAGAAGTTTTAGAAAATATTCAGATTAATTTTAATCGCAGTTTAAAAAATGGTAAGAAAGTTTCGCTTGCTGATGTCATAGTTTTGGGAGGAGCAGTTGGTATTGAAAAATCTGGACAATTAGCTGGTTTGAAAATCACAGTTCCATTCAAAATTGGTCGAGTTGATGCAACTCAACAACAAACCGATGCTAGTTCTTTTGATGTTCTTGATACTAAGGCTGATGGCTTTAGAAATTATTATCATCAAGATGCAATATTATCTCCCGTTGAAGCATTAATTGATAAGGCTTCAAACCTTGATTTAACTGTTCCTGAAATGACTGCATTAATCGGAGGAATGAGAGTTTTATCGACAAATTACGACGGAAATTCTTTAGGAGTTTTCACCAATAAGCCAGGAGTTCTTTCCAATGATTTCTTTGTCAATTTACTTGATACTAACATTGAATGGAAAAAATCATCAATCGAGCAGGGCGTTTATCAAGGATTTGATCGCAAGACTGATAAATTAAAATATCATGCTAGTGCAGTTGATTTAGTTTTTGGATCAAGCTCTGAACTTCGTGCTATCGCCGAAATATATGGAGCAAGCGATGGAAAAGAAAAATTCGTCAAAGACTTCATCAAAGCTTGGAATAAAGTAATGAACCTCGATCGCTTTGATTTAAAAAATAAATAGTTTTTTAATATTTTAGGAGCTTTTGCCCCTACATTATTAAAAAAACCTGTAAAACACTCGTAAAGCCTACGCGTTCATCACTCCCCCCTTGAGGGCTTACGCCCCTACAATATTAAAAAACTTGCAAAACACTCGAGCACCTAAGCTCCCCCCTTGAGGGGGAGCAGATTTAGAAGGGCTTAACGGTAGTTAAGTCCTTCTAAATCGTGGGGGGTCAAAAAGCAAGAGTATAGCATGGGATAATGCAAGATACTCGATCTGCTCCCTCGCCCCCCACGCCAGTGGGGAGAGGGTAGTTTCGTTTCTCCCTCTCCCTGCTAACGCCTTACGCCCCTACAAATTTCCACAAGCTCGAGAAACCTTTAGGCTCTAAGCTCCCCCCTTGAGGGGGAGCAGGCGAGCGAATCGCAACGGTAGTTGCGGTTTGGGAGCCGTGGGGGGTCAGAATACTATAGTTTCAATGGATTTAGCAACATTTAAAAAACAAAACAAAAAAAATTTACAAAAATGGCGATTTCTTGATTTAGTTTTTAAATCCTAAAAATATGAAATTTTTTTAAATAAAAATTAAAGTTTT
>CAMCSJ010000100.1 GCA_945878005.1 Rickettsia typhi
TTAATTATCTCCAATCACTTTTAACAGTGATTGTTAATTTTGTTAACTACTTTATTACCTTGCTAACCACTCCCGCTCCAACAGTTCGACCACCTTCACGGATTGCGAATCTGAGACCTTCTTCCATGGCAATTGGGGCGATAAGTTCAACGTTAAGTTTAGTATTATCTCCTGGCATAACCATTTCAACACCTTCGGCTAAAGTAACTGAACCCGTAACATCGGTAGTTCTAAAATAGAATTGAGGACGGTAATTTTTGAAGAATGGAGTATGTCTTCCACCTTCATCTTTACTAAGAACATAAACTTCAGCTTCAAAGATTGTGTGAGGATTAATTGATCCTGGTTTACAAAGAACTTGACCTCTTTCGACATCTTCTTTTTTAGTTCCACGAAGGAGAATTCCAGCATTATCTCCTGCTCTTCCTTCATCAAGAAGTTTTCTAAACATTTCAATTCCCGTACAAATTGTTTTTTGAGTTGCTTTTAAACCAACAATTTCAATTTCTTCATTGACTTTTAGGATTCCTCTTTCGATTCTTCCCGTAACTACTGTTCCTCTTCCTGAGATTGAGAATACATCTTCAATTGGCATTAAGAATGCTTGATCAACTGGACGTTTTGGTTCAGGAATGTAAGAATCTACTGCATCCATTAATGCTTGGAGAGATTGTTCGCCTAGTTCAGAAGTATCACCTTCTAATCCTTTAAGTGCAGAACCTTTAATGATAGGAATATCATCACCAGGGAAATCATATTTGGTAAGAAGTTCTCTAACTTCCATTTCAACTAGATCAAGAAGTTCTTTATCTTCAACCATATCAACCTTGTTTAAGAAAACAACGATTGCTGGAACACCAACTTGTTTGGCTAGAAGAATATGTTCGCGAGTTTGAGGCATTGGACCATCAGCAGCAGAAACTACTAGAATTGCACCATCCATTTGAGCAGCACCCGTAATCATGTTTTTTACATAATCAGCGTGACCTGGACAATCTACGTGAGCATAGTGACGAAGAACAGTTTCATATTCGACGTGAGCAGTGTTGATTGTGATACCGCGTTCCTTTTCTTCAGGAGCAGCATCAATTTGATCATAACCTCTTTTTTCTGCTAAACCTTTTTTAGAGAGATAGGTTGTGATAGCAGCAGTCAAGGTTGTTTTACCATGATCTACGTGGCCAATTGTTCCGATATTAACATGCGGTTTATTGCGCTGAAATGTTTGTTTGGTCATAAAATAAATGTTATTGTTTTACAATATTTTTTCTTGGTTTTGCACAAGAATTAATTTAAATTAACTAAAATTAACAAGAGTAATTTATTTTAAATATGCTTGAAAATTAATTTTAAAAATTTGATTTGGCAAAATTAATGTCTAAAAATTAATTTCTCAATAAATATTTTGCAAATCATTTTTTTAATTAAAAATATTTTGAGATTTTTTAAATATTATTTTTATAAATATCGCTTTGGATGTTGATTATCTAGGTCTTGTAAAATATCTTGGTTTTATTTTAAAAAAATAATTTAATTTTAATTTTGTAATTTTATTAAAATTAAATGACTTATTTTTTGATTTTATAAAGATTTGTAAACAAAATAACCTTGCAAAATTATCGCAAGGTTATTTTGTTTTAAGTATATTAACTAATTTGTGATCTTACTGATTTAGTTGCTTCAACCATTGATTGTAAGGCTAATTTAGTTTCTGGCCAATCTCTAGTTTTTAAACCACAATCTGGATTTACCCAAATTTGTTCAGCATCTAAAACATCAAGCGCTTTTTTAAGTAAATTTTCCATTTCAATTTGACTTGGAACTCTTGGCGAGTGGATATCGTAGACTCCCGGTCCAATTTCATTTGGATATTTAAAATTAACAAAAGCATTTAGCAATTCCATTTGCGATCTCGAAGTTTCGATGGAAATAACATCAGCATCCATTTTAGCAATTGCTTCAATGATATCATTAAACTCTGAATAACACATGTGAGTGTGAATTTGAGTACGATCTTCAACACCTGATGCCGTAATGCGAAATGCCTTAACTGCCCAATTTAAATAATCTTGCCATTTATTTTTTCTAATTGGCAAACCTTCGCGAAGAGCAGCTTCGTCAATTTGAATAATTTTAATTCCTGCATTTTCTAAATCACAAACTTCATCACGAATTGCAAAGGCAATTTGTAATGCAGTATCTTTACGAGGTTGATCATTACGAACAAATGACCATTGCAAGATTGTGATTGGTCCCGTAAGCATTCCCTTCATGATTTTGTTGGTAAGACTTTGAGCATATTTTGCCCATTCAACGGTCATTGGTTTTGGACGAGCAACATCGCCAAAAATTACGGGAGGTTTTACGCAACGCGATCCGTAACTTTGTACCCAGCCATTTTGGGTAAAACAAAATCCTTGCAATTGTTCGCCGAAATATTCGACCATGTCATTTCTTTCAAATTCTCCGTGAACTAAAACATCAATGCCAATTTCTTCTTGAAATTTAACGGTTCGAGCAGTTTCTTCTTTGATAAATTTTTCATAATCTTGAAGTGAAATAGTTTTAGCTTTGAAATCTCCCCTAGCCTTTCTAACCTCTTTAGTTTGAGGAAATGAACCAATTGTGGTAGTTGGAAGAATTGGTAAATCGATATAATTTTTTTGAATTTTTTTTCTAAGATTAAAATCACTTTTACGATTAGTTTGTTTTTCTTCAATATTAGCAATTCGTTGTTTCACAGCTTTATCGTGAATACGATTAGAAGTTTTGCGAGCTTGATTTGCTTTAAGATTTGCTTCAATTTTATCTTTAACTAACGCTTCTTCATTATCGCATGCTTTGGCAATTATCGCAATTTCGTCAAGTTTTTGAGTGGCAAAGGCAAGCCATGATTTTAATTCATTATCTAAAATTTTTTCAGAATTTAAATCGACAGGAACATGTAATAATTGGCAAGATGATCCGATGATTATTCGCTCCTTACCAAGTTTGGAAATTGCTTTATTAACCATAGCAATTGATTTTTCAAAATCATTAATCCAAATATTTCTGCCATCAACAACTCCCATTGACAATGATTGATGAGGTTTAATTAATGGCAAAATTTTATCTAATTGCTCTTCGCCTCTAACTAAATCAACATGGATAGAATCAGTTTCAAGATCAAATGCTAATTGAGAATTTTCTGCTAATTCTTCGAAATAAGTGGTAAGATGTAATTTAATTTTTCCAGCAAATTTTTTGATTTGTGGATAGGCTTTAAGATAAGCTTGAACTGCTTCAACCGAAAGATCAGTTGCTAAAAATGGTTCATCGATTTGTAAATCTTTAACACCAATTTCTTGAAGTTTCGCAAAAAGTTGCTCATAAATTTTTAACAAATTATCAAGCAAATCAAGTTTATCACTTCCATCGATAGTTTTACCAAGAAGCAGGAAAGTAATTGGTCCAAGAATTACGGGACGAGTTTCAATATTAAGTTTTTTAGCTTCTAAGAATTCTTCAAAAATTTTATTAGAAGTTAATTTAAATTGTTGGTTTTTAGTGAATTCTGCTACAAGATAGTGGTAATTAGTATCGAACCATTTGGTCATCTCCATTGCCGTAACATCAATTCCATCTCTTTGAGCTCCACGAGCCATTGCAAAGAGTAAATCTAAATCAACATTATTGCTAAAATTAAATTTAAAACTATCGATAAATCTTTGTGGAATTGCCCCAAATAAAGCAATATTATCAAGCACTTGATCATAAAAAGAAAAATCATTCGCTGGAATAAAGCTAATCTGAGCATTTTTTTGGGCTTGCCAATTATTTGCTCGAATTTCACTCGCGGTTTTTTGTAAATCAGCTAAGCTTGAAGTTTTTTTCCAATAACTTTCTACGGCTTTTTTAAGCTCTCTATTAGCTCCAATTCTAGGAAATCCTAAGGTTGCAGTTTTTAACATAACAATTAATTTTAAAATTTAGCAAGGCTTTGCAAAATAATGAGGAGTTTAAAAAAAAGATAAATATGATGAATTGAACTTTAATTTTTAAACTTGTAAAATTAAGAATATTTTTCTTTTGCTTAATTGCAACTTAAATATTTTAAATTTTTAAAAAATAATTTTTAAACTCATGACCAATCTTCAAAATAAAGAACTTGAAAATAATTGCGATGTGTTAATTATTGGAGCAGGTCCTGCTGGACTTTTTGCAATATTTGAAGCAGGAATGCTAAAAATGAAATGCCATGTGGTTGATAGTTTAGAAATAATTGGTGGACAATGTAGCGCATTATATCCTGAAAAACCAATTTACGATATTCCTGCTCATCCAAAAGTTTTGGCAAGTGAATTAATCGAACTGCTTGAAGCACAAGCTCAGCAATTCAATCCTGTTTATCATCTTAATCAATCAGTGATCAAAATTGATCGCCAAATTGATGATAGTTTTATTATTGAAACTTCTAAAAAAACCATCATAAAATGCAAGGTGATTATAATCGCAGCAGGATGTGGAGCATTTGGCCCGAATCGCCCTCCCCTAAAAAATATTGAACAATTTGAAGGTAAATCAATTTTTTATTCGGTAAGAAATAAAAGCGAATTTGTTGATAAAAAAATCGTCATTGCGGGAGGTGGAGATTCAGCAATTGATTGGGCAATAAATTTAGCAGTAATTGCCAAAAAAATTTATTTAATTCATCGTCGTGATAAATTTCGTTGCGCTCCAGATAGTCTTGATAAATTAAAAAAACTTAGTGAATCTGGTAAAATTGAAATGGTAATTCCCTTTCAACTTCATGGAGTTGAAGGCAATAATGGCAAGCTTAGCAAAGTTATAGTATCAGATTTTGATAATAATGTTAAAGCCTTAGAAGCTGATTATCTTTTACCATTTTTTGGGCTAGCGATGGATATTGGAGAAATTGTCAATTGGGATTTAAATTTACATAAAAATCATATTGAAGTTGATTATGCAACCATGCAAACTTCGCAAAAAAATATTTATGCAATTGGTGATATTGCAACATATAAAAACAAACTTAAACTAATTCTAACTGGATTTAGTGAAGGAGCAATTGCTTGCCATGATGCATATAAAACAATTTTTCCTGATCAAATATTTCACTTTGAATATTCTACAAGCAAAGGTATTAATACTAAATAAAAGATATTTATTATAACTAATTTTTTTTAACTTCTATAAAATGTTTTCAAGACTAGAATTTCTAATTGCCATACGCTATCTTAAATCCAAACGCAAGGAAGGTTTTATTTCGATAATTGCAATTTTTTCATTTATTGGTATTATGATTGGAGTTGCAACTTTGATCATTGTGATGTCCGTCATGAATGGTTTTCGTTATGAGTTAATTGAAAGAATTTTGGGAATTAATTCGCATTTAACGGTTTACAGCAAAGAACATAAAATTGCTAATTATCAAGAAA
>CAMCSJ010000101.1 GCA_945878005.1 Rickettsia typhi
TAACAATCACAATGGAACTTTTACATTTAATCTGGGTAATGATTTCCAGAATCTTAGTCTTGGTCAAACCAAAGATGTCAGCTTTACTTACGTTGCAACTGACAAAGCTGGAGCACAAAGCAATATTTCTTCAGCAACAATTACAGTAACAGGAACTAACGATGCTCCAACTGCCTCAATTACTTCAATTGCAACTAACGAGGATAATTCGGTAAAAATTGATGTGCTTTCGGGTGCTTCTGACATTGATGTTTCTGATGTTTTATCTTTGACTTCTGTAAGTAATGGCTTGCACGGAACCGCATCAATTGCAACTGATGCCAATGGAAACAAATTTATATCTTATATTCCAAATGCAAACTTCAATGGCAATGATTTAATCACCTACACAATTTCGGATAATAACTTAGGATCGGTAACTAAAGAATTAACGGTAAAAGTTAATGCTGTAAATGATGCTCCAATCGCTAAAAATGATTCCTTTTCTACCGATGAAGATAGCTCTTTAACAATCACTTTTGCTTCAATTCTTAAAAACGATTCCGATGTTGAAGACAAAACCAATATTTTGAAACTTACTAAAGATAATTTCATCTTTAGCAATCCAGGAAAAGGAATTATTACCTTTAGTGATACGGGAATAATTTATAAACCAAACAAGAATTTTAATGGAACTGATTCTATCTCTTACCAAATCAAAGATGGTAACGGAGCTTTATCGAACAAGGCTTCAATCAATTTAACTGTTAAAGCAGTTAACGATATTGCAGTTACAAAAAATGATTCATTTACAACTAATGAGGATAAGCCAATCACCATCAAGCTATCTGATTTATTAGCAAATGATTCTGACATTGAAGATGGTGTTGCGATTCAAAGTTTGACTATGGATAAATTTGTATTTACCAATCCAACTAAAGGAAAAATTGTTAAAGACTCAGTAAAAAATACTATTACCTACACTGCGAATAAAGATTATAACGGCATTGATTCTCTAACTTATCAAATCAAAGATAATTCGGGAGTACTTTCAAACAAGGCAATAATTAATCTAACCATAAATGCAGTTAATGATGCGCCAATTGCTGTAACCAAAATAGCTAATCAATCCGTAAAAGCCGGAAATCTCTTCTCTTACAACTTGCCCACAAATTCATTTAGCGATATTGATAAGGATAATTTGACCTACAGTGCCAGATTAGCAGACGATTCAAAACTTCCTTCATGGTTAAAATTTAATGAAGCGACTAAAAACTTTAGCGGAACTTCTCCCTCGGGAGTAGCTTCCAACTTATCCATTAAGATAGTTGCAAGTGATGGATCTTTGAACACCACTCAAACTTTCAGTCTCAATATCACAAGCAATGTAATCAATGGTAGCAACAAAAATGATAGTTTAAACGCAACAGCATTAAATGATGAAATCTACGGCAATGCTGGAATTGATAACATAAATGCAGGAGCTGGTAATGATTTAATCATTGGTGGAAAAGGTGCGGATGTTCTAATTGGTGGGGTTGGTAATGATCAATTTATTTTCAAAGATTTATTAGATTCAACTATAAGCGAAAGTGATATCATTTTAGATTTCATCAAAGGAAAAGATAAAATTAATTTGTCGAGTCTTGGGTTTGATTCAATAGCTGAAGGTCGAGGAAGCGATTCTTTTGATCACGGAATTGAATATTATTTTCAAGGTGGCAAAACCATAATTGACGATCCAAATTCTAACTTTGCAATTAAATTAGCAGGAGAGATTCGTTTAGACAATAATGATTTTGCTTTTTAGTAAAGGAATGGAACCGCAAGTGCAAATCAAAATTTTAATTACCACCCAAAACTTAATTTCAATGATAATCAAAAATACCAAAAAAATTAATTGCAAATGATAATTACAAAAATATTTTTATATTATCTCTAATTAAAAATGCTTAACCATCAATAAAGCTTATGAAAACATCAAGAAAAATAAAGATAATAAAGGATTAAATAAGAGAAAGCTTATCCCTAATAAAAATTTTTTTAATTATAAAATTTACCAACAAAATTTTAGATCATGCTGAACTCCGTCCTTAAATCATCAATCAATCGCCTCTGGGATAAATTCTGGAGTGGTGGAATTTCAAATCCTCTTACTGCAATTGAGCAAATCTCTTATCTGCTTTTTATGAAGCGTTTAGATGAGCTTGATATTAAGAAAAAGCAAGATGCTGATTTTACTAGCGAAACCTACAAATCAATTTTCGAAGGTGATAAAAAAAATTTACGCTGGAGCCACTTTAAGCAAATGGAAGGAGGTGAAATGCTTATTCACATGCAAACAAAAGTTTTCCCTTTTCTTAAAACTCTAGGTAAGGAAGAAAGTCCCAAAGAAAATATTTTTGCAAAACACATGGGTAATGCTGTTTTTATTATCTCAAAGCCATCTCTTTTAGTTGAAGCAGTTGGTATTATTGATGAAATTTTTGAAGAAATTGCAAAGCAAGAATCAGATGGCCAAGGCTTTCAAGATACACAAGGCGATCTTTACGAATTTTTGCTTTCAGAAATAACTAGTGCTGGCAAACTCGGTCAATTCCGCACACCAAGACACATCATCCAACTTATTTGCGAGCTTGTTGATCCAAAACTTGGCGATATCATTTGTGACCCAGCTTGCGGAACTGGCGGATTTTTACTTGGCGCATATCAACACATCATCACTGAATATACCAGCTTCGATCGTCAAAAAACCGATGAAAATGGCTTAACTCGTGGCTCTTATGGCGACAAACTAACCAATGAAAAACAGTGGAAACACTTAAAAGAAAAAACTTTCTACGGCTACGACATGGATGAAAGCATGGTGCGAATTGGTTTGATGAATTTGATGATGCATGATATTCCAACCCCATACATTGAGCAAAAAGATACGCTTTCTAAAAAATACGACCAAGACAATTTCTTTGACTGCATCATAGCAAATCCGCCATTCAAAGGCAGTATCGATAAAGGCGATATTAACGAATCTTTGTCGCTCGCCACCACCAAAACCGAACTTCTTTTTATTGACAGAATTATCAAATCTCTAAAAATTGGTGGCAGAGCTGGCGTTATCGTGCCAGATGGCGTTCTTTTTGGCTCAAGCAACGCCCATAAACAAGCGCGCAAAATGCTACTTGATGATTGCGAGTTGCAGGGAATAATTTCTATGCCAAGAGGCGTATTTAAGCCTTACGCAGGAGTTAGCACTGCAATTCTAATTTTTGTAAAAGGTGGCGAAACCCACAAAGTTTGGTTTTACGAGATGCAATCAGATGGCTACACTTTGGATGACAAACGCAGCAAAATCAATGGTGGCGGCGATTTACCAGATATTGTGGCAAAATGGAAAGACCGAAAAAATCAAACAGAAAACCAACTAAACGGCAAATTTTTTTACATCGACAAAAAAGAAATTGAAGAAGCTGATTTTGATTTAAGCATTAACCGCTACAAGCAAACAGATTATGAAGAAATCAAGTATGAAGATCCAAAAATTATCTTGAGCAAAATTGAAGATTTGGAGCAAGAAATTGTAGATGGTCTTAATGATTTGAAGGGATTGTGAATATGAAAAAAAATTGGAAAATTGTAAAAATTCCGGAGGTTTTATTTTTTCAAGAAGGTCCAGGTGTAAGAAAAAATCAATTTTCAACAAATGGGGTTAAACTTTTGAATGTTGGGAATATTAACGAGGAAAGAATAAATTTAAGTAAAACTAAAATTTACATTTCTAAGGAAGAAGCCTTTGGAAAATATAAGCACTTTTTAATTGATGAAGGTGACTTAGTGATCGCTAGCTCAGGAATTGTTGTTGATAATTTTTACAATAAAATTGCCTTTATAGAAAAAGAGCACCTTCCTTTATGTATGAATACCAGCACCATAAGATTCAAAGCTCTGGATAAAAAGGTTTTAAATTTGCATTACTTTAAATTTTTTTTAAAAACTAAATTTTTTTCTAATCAATTACAAAAACTAATTACTGGATCAGCACAATTAAACTTCGGACCAAGCCATTTAAAAAAAATTGATTTGATACTTCCTCCGCTTCAAGACCAAAAAAGAATCGTAAAAATTCTTGATTCAGCAGAAGCCTTGTGCCAAAAGAGAAAACAAGTAATCACTCTTCTAGACAATTATTTAAAATCAGTTTTTTTAGAAATGTTTGGTGATCCAGTGACAAATACAAAAAAAATAAAAACTTACAGAGGAAGCGACCTCTTTAAATTTTCTAGCGGAAAGTTTAATCCAACCAAGAATCTTTCAGATGGTTTTAAATATCCAACTTATGGAGGAAATGGAATAACTGGATACAGCAAAGATTATCTTATCGATTATGATACTTTAGCAATTGGAAGAGTTGGTGCTTATTGTGGCTGTATCCACAAAACAAGTGGCAAAATTTGGATTACTGATAACGCCATTTTTGTTAAAGATTTTAAGCAAGAAGTGAATTTAGAGTTCATGAACTTTCAGTTCAAATTTCTAAAATTTAATAAATTTGCAGACTTTTCTGGGCAACCAAAAATAACCCAAAAGCCTTTGGAGAAAACTGAATACTTAGCGCCTCCCTTAGAAGCTCAGAAAATATTTGATGAGATAGTAAAAAAAACTGAATCCATCAAACAAAAAATGCTCATCCAATCACAAGAGCTAGAAACCCAATTCCAAGCCTTAATACAAAAGGCTTTTAAGGGAGAATTGTAGTTTGATCTATGGATGAAATATTCGCTCAATATTACGCTTACGCCCCTGCATTTAGTAAAAACACTCGTCAAGCTTACGAGCCCTCGCTCCCCGCTTTACGGGCTTACGACCCTACAAATTTCACGCAATAGTCTCAAAGCTCTCGATCTATCGCTCTCCCCTTGCGGGAGAGCAGATTTAGAAGGGCTTAACGGTAGTTAAGTCCTTCTAAATCGTGGGGGGTCGAAAGACTAGAGTAGCATGAGATCTCGCAAGATAATCGATCTACTCCCTCGCCCCACGCAAGTGGGGAGAGGGTTGGGGTGAGGGGTTAGAAGCTAGAGATTCAATGGATGTAGCAACATCTAAAAAACTGGAAAGAAAAATTTTTACAAAAAAGACAATTTCTTGATTTTACTTTTAAACAAAAAAAATTTCCAAAAAAACCTCGAATTATTTTAAAAAAACCTTAATTTTTATTTAAAAAAATTTCATATTTTTAGGATTAAAAATCTAAATCAAGAAATTGCCATTTTTAGAATTTTTTTTAATCTAGTTTTTTATGTCTTGCGAGATCTTATGTTACTCTAGCTTTTCGACCCCCCACGATTTAGAAGGACTTAACTACCGTTAAGCCCTTCTAAATCTGCTCCCCCTCAAGGGGGGAGCT
>CAMCSJ010000102.1 GCA_945878005.1 Rickettsia typhi
CAGTGGATGTAGCAACATCTAAAAAACTGGAAAGAAAAATTTTAACAAAAATGGCAATTTCTTGATTTAACTTTTAAACTAAAAATATTTCCAAAAAAACCTCGAATTATTTTAAAAAAAACTTAATTTTTATATAAAAAAATTTCATATTTTTAGGATTTAAAATCTAAATCAAGAAATTGCCATTTTTAGAATTTTTTTTAATCTAGTTTTCATATGTTGTCAGATCCCTTGAATCTCTAGCTTTTTTGACCCCCCACGGCTCCCAAACCGCAACTACCGTTGCGATTCGCTCGCCTGCTCCCCCTCAAGGGGGGAGCTTAGAGCTCGAGAGGGTTGCAATAATTTTAAAAAATTGTAGGGATGTAAGCCCTCAAGGGGGGAGCTTAGAGCCCGAAGGTTTTTTGAGCTTGTGGTAAATTGTAGGGATGTAAGGTTGTATAAGTGGAGTAAGAATTTGAATTATTTTTATCGATTATAATAAAATATTTAAAGTCATTTTCTAAAGCAATTTCTGCACTTCTAAGTAAGGCAAAGTAAGTCTTCAATTCTTTCGCTATTGCTATGGCCATTGCCATTAAAATGAATTTTAAAATACTCTCTCCTAGCTTGGTAGAAGAATATCCTCCACTAAAAGAATTTGATTGATAAGCTGTAGCGCAGGAATAAGTTAAAAATATTAAAATTATAAAAAAACTATATGTTTAGGTCTAGAATTATAACTGTAATGAAAAAATAATCTCATTTATAGCCCTAGTTATATGGCTCTAAAATTATTTTCATCTTCTGTTTTATTTATTTTTAACCACCTGTATGTTCTATCGCCAATCGTTTTGCCCTTGATTTTTGTATTTGGATATTCTTCAAATTGAATTGTCCAAGTTTCTCCAGTGCATCTATTAATGAGAAACTTATTTGGCACTACATCACCAGTTTTTATTATATCAAAACAATTCTTAATTTCTTGCTCTGAATGTTTTTCATCTTCTTTATCATTACAGCTAGACAAAGTCATTATAATAATCAATAAAAGTATTTTATTTAAGAGTATGTTTTTAAACATTTTTACAAAATTAAAGCCTTATAATAAATGAAGTGATGTTTAATTTAAGATAATAATTATATGAACTTTTTTAATGTTGTAATTAAGTTAAATAAATTTACTAATCATTAAATTTGAAATGGCTCCTTGGGAGGGATTCGAACCCCCGACCAAGTGATTAACAGTCACTTGCTCTACCACTGAGCTACCAAGGAATATAGTAAAATTTTAAACCAAGAATTAATCTAATTAAAACGGTTTAATTTTGCAAAATTTTATGATGGAATTTTTTTAATGCAAGAAACTTTTTTTAAAAACTAAATTAATAAATTTTAAAAAATTAAGGATTAAATTAATTAAGGATTAAATTAATGAGTTTTAAAAAACTTAAGGGATTTTTAAGATTATTATTATAAATTATTGCTTTCAAATAGTTATTGTTAGTAAATATTTGTTAGTAATAATTTTAAACAAGAATTAATTGGTTTTAATTTTTAAATAATTTTAATTTTAGGGTTTTAATTTTATCAAAATTATTTTATATTTTGTCAAAATTATTTCCTAAAATTAATTATTAATTTTTAAAAATTAACTTCTTCTTTCGCCCATGAAGCGAAGAAGCATAATGAAGAGATTGATGAAATCCATGTATAGATTTAATGCTCCCATGATCGCCATTTTGCTGGTCATTTCTGCATTTCCTGCAAAGTGGTAATAGGTTTGTTTGATTCTTTGAGTATCGTAAGCGGTAAGTCCAATGAAAATTAAAGTTCCAATAATTGACAAAGCAAAATCAAGGGCAGAACTTTTCATGAAAATATTAACCAAAGATGCAATCATTAAGCCAATTAAACCCATAATTAGAAATGAACCGATTCCAGTTAAATCTTTTTTAGTGGTATATCCGTAAAGGCTCATTGCTCCAAAAACTGAAGCAGTGATGAAGAAAACTCTCGTTACACTCGCACCCGTATAAATCACTAAAAGAGTTGATAGTGAAAGCCCCATTAATGAAGAATAAATCCATAAATAATTTCTTGCAGTTGATGCCGAAATTGAATTTAATTTATAGCCAAAGAACATAACAAATCCAAGAGGAGCAAGCATTACTACCCATGAAAGCGGAGATGTGAATAATAAATTCATTAATGCTGGAACATTGGAAACCACAAACGCAACTGCACCAGAAATACCTAAAGCCATTGCCATGTGATTATAAACTTTAACCATGTAATCCCTAAGTGCAGAATCATAGGTTTGAGTTCTTGATGCACTACTTGCAAAAGAAGTTTTATTTTTAATTTGTGACATAATCGATCTAGTTTATTTAATAAATTAATTTGAAAAAAAACTTTCCAAAATTACTTTAATTAATTTACATTGTTAAAAATATATTTTCAAATGGTTTTTTTGTTAAATTTATTTTGGGATTTTTGGAGTTTGATATTGCCATTATCAAGGCAAGAGCCTAGTAAGATCATCGGGTTAATAATTAGGAAAATAAACTTAAAATCAAAAATAAAAATCTAAAAATAATTTAGTATTTTTTTTAAATTTTAAAGGTTAATTTAGCATAAGCATTTATTTATAAAATAACCAAGTTAAATTTAAAAATATTTGAAAAATTTGCAATTTGAAATAAAATTATTCATAAATTTAGGAAGTTATAAAATCATGAAGGATAAAAAAATAATTTCATTAATAGGTTTGATGGGAGTAGGTAAAACAACCCTTGGCAATAAAATTGCCCAAAAATTGCAATATTATTTTATTGATTTGGACCAAGAGATTGAAGATCGCGAACATTGCTCAATCAATGAAATTTTTAAGAAAAAAGGTGAAAGTTTTTTTCGCGATATTGAAACTAAAATTATTAATGAAATTGTTGATCGAGATGAGGAAATCGTTTTGTCTCTTGGGGGAGGAGCTTATATTAATCACAAAAGTCGAGAAATTTTACAAAAAAAATCACTGGTAATTTGGCTTCACGCTGATCTTGATGAAATCGTTTTTCGCACCTCTGGAAAAAATAATCGTCCTTTGTTAAATAATGCGGAGGGAAAGGCAAATAAAAGAAAAATTTTACAAGATTTAATTGAAATTAGGGAGCCATTTTATAAACAATGCGATCTTGATTTTGATACCACTAACCATAATCAAGAAATTTTAGTTAATAAAATTATTCAACAAATAAATGAACTTAAAAATGCTAAATAAAATTACTTTAAATTTGAATGAAAGAAGTTATGATATTGCTATTGGAACCAATATTGGCAATGAATTAAAGCATTTTTTAAATAATAAAAAATATAGCAAAATTATTGTAATTTGCGATAGTAAAGTCGATAAAATTTATCCAAATTATTTTCAAAATATTATTGAAAATTTTGAAAAAATTATTGTTGAATCGGGTGAAAAATCTAAATCTTTTAAGATTTTAGAACAGGTTTGTGAAGAAATTTTGCAAAAAAATATTGATCGCAATTGTTTGTTGATTGCCTTGGGAGGTGGAGTAATCGGGGATTTAACGGGATTTGTTGCCTCAATTTTACTTCGTGGAATTGATTTTATTCAAGTTCCAACCACTCTTTTAGCGATGGTTGATAGTTCGGTTGGAGGTAAAACTGCGATTAATTCTAAAGCAGGAAAAAATTTAATCGGAAGTTTTTATCAACCAAAATTAGTATTAATTGATTTATTTTTTTTAAAATCATTACCCCTTCGCGAATTTAGAGCTGGATATGGGGAAGTCGTGAAATATGGATTAATTGCAGATCATAATTTTTTCCAATATTTAAAACTAAATTATTTAAGATTTTTTAACTATGATCAAGAAGTTATATTGGAAGTTGTTAAAAAATGTTGTCAATTAAAAGCTGATATTGTTGGAAATGACGAAAGAGAATCCTCAAAATTAAATCGCCGAGCTTTACTTAATTTTGGTCATAGCTTTGCTCATGTTTTAGAAGCAGATTTAAATTATTCGGATAAAATGCTCCACGGCGAAGCGGTTGCAATAGGGATGATTATGGCTAGTAAAATGTCGCAAAATCTGGGCTTGATTTCGCAAAGTGATTTTGAAGAAGTTTATCTTCATCTAGAGCAATGCGGTTTTGAAATTGATTTAAAAAAATTTAAAGAACAATGGTCGATAGAAAATTTAGTAATAAATTTATATAAAGATAAAAAAACTCAAAATCATAAATTAGTTTTTATTTTACTAAATAAGCTAGGGCAGGGCATTGTTAAGAAGGATGTTGAGCTTGATGAATTTAAAAAAATTATCGCTGAATCATTGCAAAATAATCTTAAAAATTTTTAAATATTTTCTTAAAAAATTTATTTGAAAAAATTTAGTTAAAAATATTTTGAAAATTTTTCTTGCAATATTGCTTTAAAATATTTTTAATTGTCAATTGATGAAATAAATTTGACGAATTATTTTAGGTTTTATCAATTTCCTAATAAATAATTTATGCCTGCGTGATGGAATGGTAGACATAACGGACTTAAAATCCGTGGGGCTTTGTCGCCCTTGCCGGTTCAAGTCCGGCCGCAGGTACCATTTATCTAAAAAATATTGCAATTTTTGCCAGATTTTTGCTAGATTTCCCCAGATTTTTGCTAGATTTCCCCAGATTTTTGATGTTATTATTTTTAATAATTCGCAAATTTTTTTAATAAAAAATCTTGGTTATTATTTTGTTAATTATCCTGGTAATTATTTTTTTGATTTTAGTTGAGTTGTTTTTTTTGCATTTTTTTCATAAATTGTTTTGCACTTTTGGTAATTAAGTTTTATTTTTTTAGAATATTTTTTTAAAAAAATTATATTGGTTTTTAAAAATTATATTCGCTTAATTTAAATTTATTTTGTAATGCCTAAAATCAAGGGAATGAACAGGTTTTTGCTGATACTTGCCCTTGCTTTAAATCTTTTTTCTTGCGATAATTCTTGCCTTGAAGCTGATCAGTTCTCGATTGTCCCAGTTTCACTAGATTCTAATATGAGGAATATGAAGGTTGGAGTGATTGGTGATTATGATCATTTGAGTGGAGGGCAAAGAGCTGAGTGGTATGATACGGGTTTGAGAACCAATGGTGATAAGATGGTGGTTTATATTACGGGAGGATGGTTATTTACCTCGGGATCTTCCTCGGTTAGTCAAGAAAAAGTTGATCAAATTCCAATTTGTAATTATTGCAGTAAAGATATTTCGGATGCAAATAATCAACAAAATTGTATTTGCCATACTTATGCAAATCCAACCTTACAACAACAAAATCAAGTACCGCAAGCTGAAAGAGATTCTGCAAATGTTCTACAAACTTGCGCA
>CAMCSJ010000103.1 GCA_945878005.1 Rickettsia typhi
TGCAATTATTGACAATCCAATGATTGCAGGAACGGGAAGTAGAATTTGCAATGATTGCATGAAATCATGTATCTTCCAAAAGCAAGAGAGCGTTGATATTCCACAAATTGAAACTGCAATTTTAAAAGATATTTTATCATTGCCATATGGTTTTGAAATATACTCATTATTGACTAGATTCAATCCTTTAAATTTATCTCAACCACTAATAAAACCTGCAAGTGGAAAAAAAATTTTAGTATGTGGATTAGGTCCATCGGGATATACATTAGCTCATTATCTTCTTAATCTAGGTCATGAGGTTGTAGCAATTGATGGCTTAAAAATTGAACCGCTAAATCAGCAAATTTCGGGTAAGGATTTGGAAAATAATATTTATGATTTTTTACCAATTAAATTTTTTGAAGATATCGTTGAACCACTTTCTAATAGAACGATATTAGGATTTGGAGGTGTTGCAGAATATGGAATTACTGCTCGATGGGATAAAAATTTTTTGAAAATAATTTTTTTATTATTGCAAAGAAGGAGTAATTTTAAAGTTTATGGTGGAATTAGATTTGGCAGTGCAATTACTCCGCAATTGGCTTTTGAAAAATATGGCTTTGATCATATTGCTTTATGCATTGGAGCAGGAAGATCTGAATTTTTAAAAATCAAAAATAACTTTGTAAAAGGAGTATATTTGGGTTCAGATTTTTTGATGAATTTGCAACTTAGTGGTGCATTTAAAAAAGATTCCCTTGCTAATTTACAAATTAGATCGCCAATTTTAGTGATTGGTGGAGGACTTACCGCAATTGATTGCGCTACGGAAATAAAGGCTTATTACAGCATGATGTTGCTAAAATTTAGTGAAAAAGTTAAAAAAATTGGCTGGCAAAATTTAAGCGAAAATCTTAATCAAGAAGAATTAATAATTGCTAAAGAATTTCTTGATGATATTGAAAAGTTAAAAGAAAATCAAGGTGATATTGCATCGGTTAAAATTTTATATCGCAAAGAAATAAAAAAATCTCCAGCTTACCGAATCAACCACAGCGAGGTTCAAAAAGCATTGGATCAAGGAGTTGAAATCATAGAAAATTGCGAAGTTGCAGAAATTATTGTCGATAATTTTCAAGCAATAAAAGCGATAAGAACTAAATCGGGAGAAATAATTCCGTGTCGATGCTTGATATATGGGATTGGAACGGTTCCAAATTTATCGATTATCAATGAAGATCAACTAGATTTGACAAATGATGGTAAATATTTTTTATCATTAGCTGATAATGTTTTGCGTCACAATTTAGCAGAAAATAATTCTAAAAATTCCCTTTTAAATAATGAAATTATTGCCAATTTTAAAAATTTTAAATTCATAAATAGCATCGATAAAAATCATCATAAGGCAATAAGTTTTTTTGGAGATTTGCATCGAAATTTTGAAGGAAGTGTTGTCAAAGCAATGGCAAGTGCTAAGAAAGGAGTTGGGGAAATTCAGCGAGTTATTAATTATGCAAAATCTACTAAATCAATTAGAAATATTGATTTAGATTTTATGGTAAAAATAATTAAAATTAATCGACTTTCTAATCATGTGGTTGAAGTGATAATTCATGCTCCATTGCTTGCTTGGCAAACTCAGATTGGGCAAATTTTTCGTTTACAAAATTATGAAAAATATGCCAAAAAAATCGCTGATCAAAAATTGTTAATGGAAGGAATTGCCATCACTGCATTAAGTGTTAACAAGGATAGCGGAATAATAACTGGAATTGTTGTGGAGACGGGTGGATCAAGCAGTTTAATTGAAAACTTTAAAGAAAATGAGCCTTGTATTTTTATGGGTCCAAGCGGAAAACCTACTGATATTGCCAGTAATGAAACGGTTATTATGATTGGAGGAGGTCGTGGAAATCAACCGCTTACTGCATTATCAGAAGCTTTCAGTGCTAATGGTTGTAAAGTAATATTTTTTGCAGGTTATCGTCAAAGTGAATTTATTGTAAATTTAAATCACATGAAAAATTCATGTTCTGAATTGATTATCGCAATTGAGGAAAAAATCCCTGAGCAAGAAATTTCTAAAAATAATTTTTTTCAAGGAAATATTATTGAGGCAATTAAAAATTATTTTACTAAAAATCCACTTAAAATTGATCGAGTTTTTGCAATTGGTAATGATAATTTAATGCATGAAATTGCAAGATTAAGACATGATAAAATTATTCAATCTTTTGCTTTAGCAAAATATGCGATTGCTAGCTTAAATGCTCCAATGCAATGTATGATGAAAGGAGTTTGCGGTAAATGTTTGCAAAAGAAAATAAATAAAAATGGTGAAGAGGAATATTTTTATTCATGTGCAAATCAAGATCAATTGATGGATGAGCTAGATTTTGAGCATTTGCACAATCGATGCGAACAAAATTCATTGTTAGAGAAAACTAGTAAATCATGGTTACAATTTTTGAAAAAAAGCGAAGATGAAAAAAGCCAAAATATTTTAAAAAACTAGGTTAAATATTTTCTTAAGATTTTATTTAAAACTACTAAAAGATGATTATTGCCAAGAAGAAATATTTAATTTAAATAATTAAAATAATTTTCAACAATAATATTTAATTTTATTGGGAATTAATTATTATTGAGAATTGGTAACAGCTCGACGATTTTTGGCGAAAATTTCTTCACTCGCTCCAAAAAAGGCTGGTTTTTCTTTGCCGTAGGAAATTAAAGAAACGCGATTTTGTGAAATGCCATTTTCATTTAAATATTTTTTAACAGAATTGGCTCTTCTTTCCCCAAGGGCAAGATTATATTCTCGAGTTCCTCTTTCATCGCAATGTCCTTCAACGATAATCTTAATTTTATTATCACTTTTAAGCCAAGTAATTTGGGCATCAAGAACCTTTTTAGATTCATCGTTTAACTCGAAAGAATCATAGTTAAAAAACACTCGATCTTGAACTTCAATTTCTTGAAGTTTTGATTGGGATTGTTGATTTAACGCTTGTGCTTCTTGTTCACTATTTACAGTTTCATATGGTTCGATTTCGGTAGAAGAATTTGAATCATCTTGGATTTTAAAATCACTTTGAGGATTTTTTTTTAGCAAATTTTGACAAGAGCTTAAGTTAGCGATAATAAGCACTAAAAAAGCAATTTTTAGGGAAGATAATTTTTTCATGGGTAATAAATTTAAACTCTTTGGTTAAAACAATTGAATTTATTAAAAAGTTATTTAAAATAAAGATATTGTCAAGTTATTCAATTAACAAATTTTATTTTTTTTTAGATTGCAATTTTATGACCTTATCTCCTAATAACACTATCGATCGATCAAATAAAAAGGACGAATATAAAGCAGTGAATGCAATTGATAGTGCTTACGATGTAGTTGCAGGAGTTTTTAATAAAATTTTCAAAGAAGGAAAAATTCTTTACGGCAAAGGTAATGCCAATCCAACAAAATCAGTTGCTCAGTATGTTACTTTGCAAAATATGCTGATAAATAGACTTAGAGAATATCATGAAAGAGGCAAGGGAGCAAGTGATTCTTATTTAAAATATTATGATGATTTAAAGCATGAATTTGAAAGGGGATTAATTGATGAAGAACAATTTAGGAGATTATCAAGCAATATTGCTCAAAGTCTCGAACGCTTTTCTGAAGCTGTTGCAACTAAGTTTTCTGAGGTTAATGCTAATGTCAATAAGATCAGCGAATCAATAAAATCAGATTCTCAAGAGATAATTGAATTGCGTGATAGCATGCTTAAAAAAAGAATCCTCTATCTAGCTTTAATGGTCTCTCCCTTTTTATCATTTCCTGTTTTAGATATTTTGTCAAATAGCATAGGAGGACTTTTTGATCCTACTGCTACAATGGGCGAAACCGTATCTGAAAAAATAGTTGGACTTAGAAGATTGGGATTTTTTGGCGATATTTTGGATATGATGGAGTTCGATAAAGCGATAAAATATTTAATTGATGATTTTCCGTTGATTAGTAATTTTTTTGGATTAATCGATGAAATTGGGGATACTCAATTAGCTCATGTTTTTGGCTCAACTTTTCAATCAGTCTTAAGTTCGCCGCTCCCTTATTTTATGGCATCTGCAACGGGTGCAGCAAAATTTACCGAAGCTGAATTAAAATTAATTGAAATGAGAAATGCTAAGTTTAAATCAGCAAAAGAAGCAATAGATAAGGAATTCAACAAAGATGATCAGCAATATGATGAACTTCATAAAAGAATGGCAAAAGAAACCATGGAATCAGAATTTCATTCATTTGAAGAAGCATTTAAAATTAAACAAATTATCGATCATCTTTTTAAAATAAAAAAATATGATTCATTGGATCAGGCATTTTTAAAGGAAATTCCAGGAATTGATAATGCTTCAACCAAAGAAGAAATGAAAAAAATTTTATTAGATTTTGATTCCGCTCAAATAGATAAAGCTTTAAAAAAATTAACAGTTGCCGAAAAATCAATTAATGAAAAAATTTATACTGCACTGAAAGATCCCGAACATTCTAAATCAATGATTCTAGGTGAAAATGGCATTATTCCTGTTGATGAATTTTTAAAAACCTATGATAATTATGAAAAATTTTCAGAAAATTATTTGAAAAAATTTAATATAGATTTTCATAAGCAATTTAGCGGTATTTTAGGTTCGCCAGAAATGCAAAAAATTGGTGTAGAAACCAAAGAAAATAGGTATAATGAAGAAGCTCATAAAGAATTTTTAGATCAATCAACTAAGCAATTAAAAAAAGATTTCGGTCTATTTGTTGAAAATTGGCACGCTCAAAAGTTTAGGGAAAATGGATGGACATTTGATAAAAATAAAAACGATGCTGATTATTACGATACTGTTAAAAAATTTTACGGAGAAGTTTTTGCTAAGGATTTACTAAATAACTCTCAACGACATCTGCTTGAAGCTGGGGTAATGCCACCAAATTTTCAAGCTGGAGATCAGCCATTGCAGTTAGAAGAAAAGGTTGAAAAATCACAAAAAGCTCAAAAGGAATTATGGGATGATTTAACGAAGATTGTTGGTAGTAAATGGGTTGATAGAGTAAGGAATGGATCAGCTGGTAAAAAATCTCCTTCTATGGATATGGAAAGTTTGATGAGGAACATGACAGCAAATTCAGATCCGAGTGGAAGAGGAATGGGAGGACGATGATTGATGAAATAAAATATTCCTATATTAGCGATAATTATAAATTAATAGAACTTATTGAAGATATTAAAAGATCGTCAATAATTGCGCTAGATACAGAATTTTCTAGAAGTGAAACTTATTATCCAGTTTTGTCAATTATTCAAGTTGCAGTA
>CAMCSJ010000104.1 GCA_945878005.1 Rickettsia typhi
AGGGGCGTAAGCCTCAAGGGGGGAGCTTAGAGCCCGAGAGCTTCGAGACTATTTCACGAAAATTGTAGGGGCGCAAAGAAAAAGGTACCAGGTTACTTTTTAAAGCTAAATTTGCGAAGCAAATTTAATTAAGTGCGTTGCAAATTTAATTAGATCTTATTGCGGATGGGCGAATTTACTTCGCCCGAAGCAATTCAATATTATATCTAAATTCGCAAAGCGAATTTAATTAAATATTAATTTGCGAAGCAAATTTAATATTCGATAAATCCCCTACTCTAGCAAATAAAGAGCGAATTCTCGATAAAAGCAATAATCTATTTTCGCGAAGATGTTTATCATCATCATTTACCATGACATTATCAAAGAAATTTTTTAATGGCGATTCAATAATTGCCAATAAATCAAAGGCTTTTTGAAATTCACCTTTGATAATAAATTTATTAAATTCGGGATAAATCTGCTTAATTCTGCGATTAAGTATTTTTTCATATTGACTCTTGAGACCAAGAATAGAAGGTTTTCCGCAATATTTTTGTTGATCTTTTTTTTCTTCAATAGTCAAAATATTTGTCGATCTTTTATATAAATTAATGATATTTTGATTAGCCAAATCATTAACAAATTGATTAAGAAAAACTATTTTTTTACGAAGATAAATAATATCAACAAATCGATGCGCATCAATATCTCCCAGATATTCATCAATTACCACATTTAAAACATCTAAACGAATTTGCTCTTGATCTTTAAGATAAATTTTTAATCTTTCCACGAAAAAAATAACAATTTCTTCAATTAATTTTTTTCTAATTTCATAAAAATTATATTCATCATTTTGTAAAAAAGTTTTTTGTAATTTGAGAGGAAAATTTTGTAAAGATTTTTCAATTAAAATTCTAATTGGCAATGCTAAATCATATTTTATTGCAATACGAATTATCCCTAAAACACTTCTTCTTAGGGCGAATGGATCCTTAGAGCTAGTAGGTTTTTCATTGATAAGAAAAAATCCTACCACCGAATCAATTTTATCAGCTAAAGAAATTGCAATTCCAAGTGGTGTTTGAGGAAGTTGAGAATCTGCAATCGGAAGATAATGCTCATAAATTGCCATGGCAATTTTATTTTCAAAGCCTTGTTTTAAAGCATAAAAACTTCCAATTTTTCCTTGCAACTCTGGAAGTTCTGCAACTGCTTTAGTTGTTAAATCAACTTTTGATAATTCCGAAACTTTATCGATTAAATTAATTTCACAATGAGGAATAAAAACTGCCATAAATTTAGCAATTGATTTTATTCTTAAAACCTTATCAAAAACACTCCCTAAATTTCTATGAAAAATTATTTTATTTAACTCGGATAATCTATTTTCAAGTGGTATTTTTAAATCCTCTTCAATAAAAAATTTAATATCGCTAAGCCTTGCCTTTGCTATCTTCTCATTATCTTTAATAATTTTGGGATAATAAGAAGAATCGATTTTTTTATTGATTGCAAAAATAAAAAAATTGGATAATGAGCCATCATTGTTTTTGCAACAAAAATATTTTTGATTTTGTTGCAAGGTTAAAATTAATGCTTCATCGGGAAGTTCTAAAAAGGATTTATCAATTTTCCCCAACAACAATTCAGGATAATCAACCAAACCAATTACTTCATCAAGTAAGCTTGATTTTTCAATATCAATTACCAATTCGATATTATGTTGTTTTATAATAGTTTTAATTTGTTTTGTGATAATATCTTTTCTTTTGTTAGAATCAATTAGAACTAATTGATTTTCAAGAATGATTTCATATTGACTTGCATCGTTGATAATAATAGCTTCACCAAGGTTATCATTAATAAAGCTATGATTATTAGATTTTATTTTTGCAAATGAATAATCAATTATTTTATCATCAAATAATGCTAAAATATTGCGGATTGGTCTAATCCATTTTGCTTGAATATCTTGTCCTTCTATATCAAAACGCATTAATTTTGCCCAACTATTTTGCATTTTTTGTAAAATATTTGGTAAAGAATTTTGAATAATTTCAGCACTACTTATTTCCTTTTGCTCAATATTATAAAAATAATAACCATCATTTTGCCCTAGATCCTCAATGCTTTCCAATCCTAATGATTTTAAAAATCCGTTAATGGCATTTGGATTGGCATCAATTTTTGGTCCAATTTTTTTTTGATTTTGCGATTGAAAAGTTAATAAAATATCTGTAAGAATAAATCCTAATCGACATGGAGCAATGAATGTCCTCAATTGTTTTTCTTCAAATTGCAGAAAATTTTTTTGCAATTGTTCAATAACAATTTTACGAAAATTTTCTTGAGCAATTTTTTGCATTGATGCAGGGATCTCTTCGCTAAAAATTTCTAGAACAAAATTTGCCATAATTATAATTAAAATTTAGTTTCTACAACTCTTAAAAAACTAAGTTGATTGATGATTGAAGAATCAATATCTGCTAGACTATCAAGCAAATCTTGTTCCTTAATATTATCAGTTATTAATCCACAAACAAATTGTTCATCATTAATTTTTTTATAAATAATTTTTTCAATATTAAAAATTTTTTTAAAATTTTTCTCAACAAATTTTTTTTCACCAAGATGATTTTTATTAAAATTAAATTTGATAAAATATTTACCAATTCTGGTTTTAATATCTTTGATTTTAACGGTTTTTAAATCAGCAAGTTTAGCATTAAATAATAAATCATTTTGACGATTACAAGCAATATCAACAATATCAGCAACTACTGCTGAACCAGTGGTTAATCCTCCTGCTCCTCGTCCAATCATCATATTAAATTCACAATTATTTCCTAAGGTTAAAACGCAATTATAAGATCCATCAATTTGAGCAATTTTTTCATTTTTAGCAATTAATGCAGGATAAACTGTTTGCTCAATAGAATCGCCAAAATTTTTATAAATCGCCAATAATTTAATTTTATAACCTAACTCATCTGCAATCACTATGTCTAGATCACTTACCTTACTAATTCCTTCGATAAACATATTAAAATTTGGTAAGCTTGCACTTGCCAAACTTGATAAAATAGTAATTTTATGTGCTGAGTCAATTCCTTCAACATCGAAAGTTGGATCAGCTTCCGCATATCCAAGTTCTTGAGCTTGTTTTAAAGTTGCAAAATAATCTTGTTTTTCATTGGTCATTTTCGTTAAAATGAAATTGCAAGTTCCGTTTAATATTGCGTAAACTTCCTTGATTTCATTAGCACTAAACCCTTCACGAAAAACTTTAATTATTGGATTTGCTCCTGCAACTGATGCTTCAAAAAGTACTGTTGAATGATATTGTTCTTGAACTTCAGCAATTTCTGCTCCAGCAATCGCAATCAATGCCTTATTAGCAGTAACTACTTTTTTAGAATTTTTTAAAGCTTTTAAAATTAATGCTTTTGCAACATCAACTCCACCAATCAATTCCACGACAACATCAACATTTTCATCATCAGCTAAATCAAGAGGATTTTCATAAAATTTAATTTTCTTATCAATAAAATCCTTGTTATTTCTAGCGCTCACCGCAACAACTTCAATTTCAACTCCTGATTTATTTTGGAGAAGTATTTGATCTTTATTGATAATTTCATAAACTCCTCGACCAACTGTTCCTAGTCCTGCAATTCCAACTCGTAATTTTTTTAGCGATTTTTTCATTGTTAAATTTTGATTGTTAAATTTTAAAATGATTTTAGAATTTATAAAAATTTATAAAATTTTAGATGATTTAAAAAATGTAAATTTATAAATTTAAATCGAGCAAAATTCAAGAGTTTTTTAAAAACCAACTTTTGTTAACTTTTAAAAATTTTAAAAAATATTTTAAATTTAACAACCTAATTTTAACTAATTTTTAGTAAATGACTAAAAAAAATTATTATCCACAACCAAATCAAAACTTTGATTTTCCTAAGATGGAAGAAGATATTCTCAATTTTTGGAATCAACAAAAAATATTTGAAAAATCAATTGAGATTCGTAATTTTCCTTCGCAACTTGAAGAGGATAATACTTCTCCAATCATTGAAAATTGCGCTCTAAAGGATCATAAACATTGTCGACATCATGATTTAAAAGATAAAAATGAATTTGTTTTTTACGATGGTCCACCATTTGCCAATGGTCTTCCGCATTATGGTCATTTGCTTACGGGATTTATTAAAGATTTAGTTGCGCGTTATCAAACTATGAAGGGTAAAAAAGTTGAGCGAAGATTTGGCTGGGATACGCATGGTTTGCCAGTTGAAATGGAAACTGAAAAAGAACTCACCAAGCAAGAAGGCAAGCCAATTTCCGGGCAAATCGCAATTTCAGAATTTGGTATTGAAAAATTCAACGAAGCTTGTAAAAAATCGGTGATGAAATATGCTGATGATTGGGAACATTATGTCACTCGTCAAGGTCGATTTGTTGATTTTAAAAATAGCTATAAAACCATGGATTTGAACTATATGGAATCGGTTTTATGGGCATTTAAAGAGCTTCACAATAAAGGTTTACTTTATGAAGATTTTCGGGTTGTTCCTTACTCTTGGGCTTGTCAAACTCCACTTTCAAATTTCGAAACGCGAATGGATAATGCTTATAGACAAAAAGCAAGCAAGACAATAACTGTTAAATTTCAATTGCAACATCCAATTGAAAGACCAGTTGAATTTAAACTAAAAGACCAATCTTCAAATATTATTACATCCGATCATCTTCCAGATTTTATAAATTATCTTAAAAATTTTGGTTATAACAGAATTGACAATAATGAAAATATTAAAATTTATATTTTAGCTTGGACTACAACTCCTTGGACTCTTCCTTCAAATTTAGCCTTAGCAGTAAATCAAGAAATCGATTATGTTTTAGTGAAAAAAAATTCACCAAGTCAAGATCAGGAATTTTATATTTTAGCCGAATCCTTATTAAAAAATTATGAAAAAGATTTTGGAGTTTTTGAAAAAATAACAAGCTTTAAAGGCAAGGAATTACTGGGCTTAAAATATAAACCATTATTTCCGTATTTTTTAAAAAATTTATCTGATATTGGAAATATTGAGGATTGCTTTAAAATTCTTCATGGCAATTTTGTATCAACCGAAGATGGAACTGGAGTTGTTCATATTGCTCCGGGATTTGGTGAAGATGATCAATTACTTTGCAAAACCAATGGTATTCCAACCTTTTGTCCCGTCGATGAAGCTGGAAAATTTATGGATGTTATTTTTGATTTAAAAAGCGATGATACAGCTTCTTCATCTTCCTTTTTAGGCGATGATGTAGCTTCTCCCTCTCCCTTTCAGGGAGAGGGTT
>CAMCSJ010000105.1 GCA_945878005.1 Rickettsia typhi
AGATTTTTAGGAAATTTTTTTAATAAAATTTCCAGTTCCAAATCACTAGAAAGATAATTTAGCGATGCAACGATATTCCAGCGATCCATTTGCGCTTGATTGATTAAATTGGTTCCGTGATAAATTCCTAAATCATCTCCAGCACCAAGAGTGTTTGAGGTTGCAAATAGTCGAAAATTGGGATGAGGGGTGATGATTTCATTTTCTTCAAGCAGGGCAAATTTTCCTTCTTCTTCGAGTAGACGCTGAATTACGAAGGAAACATCGGTTTTAATCGCATCATATTCATCAAGTACTAAAGCAATTCCTTCGCGAAGGGCAAAGGGAATAATTCCTTCTTTAAATTCGGTAACTTGTAAACCATTTTTAATTTTAATGGAATCTTTTCCAACTAGATCTAAGCGAGTAATTTGCGAATCAAAATTAATTCTAATACATGGCCAATTGAGTCGGGAAGCGATTTGTTCGATATGAGTTGATTTACCAGTTCCGTGCATTCCTTGAACTAAAACTCTTTGATTGAAACTAAATCCTGCTAAAATTGCCGAAGTAGTTTTTTGATCAAAAACATAATTTTCATCACGATTTGGAATGTAATTTGAATTGCCATTAAGCTTAGAAACTGTAAAACTGCAATCAATATTGAATAATTCTTTGCAATCAATTTTAGAGCTATTTTTTTCAATTTTATTATTCATATTAATTTTTAACTTTTATTATTAATTTAAACTAACTTTTATTTTAAAATAATTATTTTGTTGATATTTGTTATTTCTTGTTAAAAACTTTTTTTGAGAAAGTTTTTTCTTTATTATCAGCATAAGGATTTTCGCTTTTTCTTAGATATAAGCGGATTGGCGAAAGGTTAATGCTAAAAAATTGTCGAAGTGAATTGACCAAATATCGTTGATAATCACCAGTTAAAACTTGAGGGTGATTGGTAAAAACTCCAAAAGTTGGTGGACGAGTTTTTATTTGCGAAACAAATTTAAGCTTGACGGGCTTGCCTTTGTGAAGTTTTGGCGAGTGTTGAGTTCGAGCATATTCCAGCCATTCATTAAGTTTGCTGGTGGTAATTTTCATTTGAAATTGTTGATAACTTGCCAATGCCATATCAAGAATTTTATCGATATTATAGCCTGTCAAAGCAGAAACTCCTAGGATTGGTGCACCTGAGATTTCGGGAAATAAATTTTGAATTTGGGTGCGAACTTGTCGCATAAAAGTTTCTTTATCAATTTTTACCGAATCAATTTTGTTAATTCCAAATAGCAAAACTCTTCCTTCTTTTAACACTTGACCTGCAAGTGCAACATCTTGATGATCAAGAACCATATTGGCATCGATCAATAAAATTATCACTTGAGCAAAACGAATTGCCCGATAGCTATCAAGGGTTGAGAGCTTTTCAAGTTTTTGAGTAATGTTGGTTTTTTTTCTAATTCCTGCAGTATCGATAAAACGAATGCGATGATTTTTGTAATCATGATCAATGGCAATCGCATCGCGAGTGATTCCTGCTTCGGGACCTGTAATTAATCTTTGCGATTTGAGAATATGGTTTAAAAAGCTTGATTTTCCTGCATTGGGTCTTCCAATTACTGCGATTTGTAAATCATAATTTTTTTCACCCGAATTATTTTCTTCATTAATTTCTGCAAAAGTTTCTTGATATTTTTCGATTAATTTATTTAATTCTTCATATAAATCCATGAAGCCAATTTTATGTTCCGCAGATATTGCAATTGGCTTGCCGAAGCCAAGTTTATAAAATTCTTTGGTAAAGGCATCGCCATCATAATTTTCACATTTATTGGCAATTAAAATGGTTGGTTTGCCAGATTTTCTAAGCCAATTGGCAAAATGCAAATCATCATTTTCAATTCCTGATTTACCATCAACTACAAACAAACAGCAATCGGCATCGCCAATGGCAAGCTCAGTTTGTTCAACCATTCTTTTATTGAGAGAATCATCGGTGATTTTATTTTCTAATCCTGCGGTATCAATTACCACAAAATTGAGTGGACCTAAATTGCCAAATGCTTCTTTGCGATCGCGAGTAACTCCCGGAAGATCATCGGTTAAGGCGTAATGTTTACCAACGAGCTTATTGAAGAGAGTAGATTTTCCAACATTTGGTCGACCAATAATTGCAACACGAAACATTTCTATAAATTTTAAATTAAACCTGAAGCATTGATTGCACTGCACTAGAAATATCATGCTTACGCATAAAATATTCACCAATTAAAAAACAATTAAATCCAGAATTTTTGAGTAATTTTAAATCAGCTGGTGATTTAATTCCACTTTCTGCAACTAGAGTATAAGAATTGTTAACTTGCTTTGCAAGCTCTAAAGCAGTTGCGAGATTAACTTCAAGAGTTTTTAAATTTCTACTGTTAATTCCTAATAATTTTGATTTTAATTTACTAGCTCTTTGTAATTCTTCGTGATTATGAACTTCAACTAACACATCTAATTGTAAATCAATAGCAATTCTTTCAAGTTCTTGAAGTTTATTATCATCTAACATTGCAACGATTAGTAAAATGCAATCTGCTCCTAAAAGCTTTGCTTCGTAGATTTGATAACCATCGACCATAAAATCTTTACGAAGAATTGGCAAGGTTGAAACTTGACGAGCTTGAATTAAAAAATCATCATTGCTGAAAAAAAATTTTTCGTCAGTTAAAACCGAAAGGCAGGTTGCTCCCGAGTTTTGATAGGTTTGAGCGATATTTTTGACATCAAAATCGCTACGAATTAAGCCTAAAGCTGGAGATCCTTTTTTAATTTCGCAGATTAATGCGGTGTGATTATTTTGCGATTTTTGTTGTAAATTTTGTAAAAAATTTCGGGAAATATTTTTATTTTCCAAGCATTTTAATTGAGAGCAAATTTGAGTGAGACTGGTTTTCTTCTTACGATCTCTTACTTCTAGCAATTTCTGTTGATAGATTTTTTCAAGAATATTTTCCATAATTTAAAATTGAATATTGAAATTTAACTGCTATAATGATCAATATTTTCTAGTATTGAAATGATTTGTTGGAATGATTTTTCAAAAAACAAATTTCTTTGATTTTAATTTTATATTTTTTTTTTAAAAGTATTTATTTACAAATAATTATTGCAAATATGACAAATTTTTACATTGGTAAATTTCCTCAATCGCGTTTAAGAAGAAATCGAAAATATCCGTGGATTCGCGATTTAGTTGCTCAAAATCAGGTTAAAGCTAGTGATTTAATTTTGCCTTTATTTGTTTGCGAAGGAAAAAATCAAACTCAAAAAATTGATAATTTGCCAGATATTTTTCGCTATTCAATTGATAATTTAATTAAAAAAATTGATGAGGCGAAATCTTTGGGAATCAAGGCGATAATGCTTTTTCCAGTAATTGAGCAAAATTTAAAAACCAATTGTGCTAGTGAAGCTTGGAATAAAAATAACTTAATGTCATCAACCATTAAAGCGATAAAAGATAGCATTGATGGAATCGGAATAATTGCCGATATTGCGCTTGATCCATATACCTCGCATGGTCATGATGGTTTGATTGATGATTCGGGTTTAGTGATTAATGATTCAACCATTGAAGCATTATGCAAGCAAGCACTTGTTTTATGCGAAGCAGGAGTTGATATTATTGCTCCATCGGATATGATGGATGGAAGAATTGGAGTAATTCGTAATGCTTTGGAAGCTCAAGGTTTTAGCGATATTGGCATTTGTTCTTACGGTGCAAAATATGCTTCTAATTTTTATGGACCATTTAGAGATGCGGTTGGATCGGTTAATAATTTAAAAAATTCTGATAAAAAAAATTATCAAATGGATTTTCGAAATTCCAATGAAGCAATGCGTGAAATTGCCATGGATGTTGAGGAAGGAGCAGATTTGATTATCGTAAAACCTGCATTAAGTTATCTCGATGTGATTTATCGAGCTAATGAAAATTTTCAATTGCCAATTTTAACTTATCAAGTGAGCGGTGAATATGCGATGCTTAAATTAGCTCATCAACATAAAATTTTAGATTTTAAAAAAGCTTGTTATGAAAATTTAATTGCCATGAAGAGAGCAGGTTGTAGTGCAATAATTACTTACGGGGCAATTGAAATGGCAAAATTTATTAGTGAAGAAAATTTCTAAATTATATCGATATTTTCTCAATTTTTAATTTACTTTCAATTGATGATTAAGTGGGATTTAATCGGGTGTTGGAGATAAACATCTTGGTATTGGAAGTAATCTAATGCAAGATGAAGTTTGTGATGATGATTGCGTATTTGGCAGTAATGGGTTAGAGGAGATGGGATTAGCTCCTTGGCTTGCAGTTGTGGAAGGTAATTGATTTTGTTGAGGATGAATTGAAGGTGAATTAGAAGGTTTTTGTTGTTGATCGGGAGAATCCGAGTCAGAGGAAGATCCTGCGAATCCTAAGGTAGCAATGGCAGTAGCATTAGCAGTAGTATTAGCAGTAGCATTGCTATGAGTTAGTTTTTGGTATCGATTTTGTGGAGTTGATGAGATAGCTATAGGTGATTTGTTATCATCGTTTTTCGCTAATCCTTCTGCAATTTTTTTCGTTAATTCTTCTTTAAAATATTCTGGATCTCCAATTAATTTTTCTGATTGTAAATCTTTTTGTGCTTGAGATGATTGATCTATCTCCTGTGGTTGTAATATTTGTCGAAAAGGATTTGATGGGGTTAAAATTCTTGATTCAGGAGGACATGGTTGGCTAGAAAAATATATCGAATTGTCAGCAGGAACACCATCTTTATTTTCTGAGGGTAAATTACCTTCATTAGCTCCATCTCCTTGTGTTCTTGATTCGTTTGAAGGATCACCATCTTTATTTTCTAAGGGAAAATCATCTTCATCAGCTCTCGCTCCTTGATTTCTTAATTCGCCTAAAACTGAACTACTCAAAAATTGATCCCCTTCAAGATAAATTCTATCCCTAGCATCTCTTGAAGAGCGATCTGATTGCGAATAAATTTCTGAAAATAAATGATCATTAATTGGATTATCTCTTAAGGTTTTTTCAAGTTCCAATCCTTGAGCATAAGTCAATAATTGTTGGTTTGTTTGGAATAATTCTTGAATTTGTTTTTTTAATTCATCGGCATTAATTTTATATTTACTAATTTCTTTT
>CAMCSJ010000106.1 GCA_945878005.1 Rickettsia typhi
GGCAGGGCTTGAGAAATCGATTACCGCTTGGCATTGACTTAAAAAAATATTAATATCGCCAGTGGTAAATTTATTGATTTTTTCAAATCCCAGCATTTCCCCAAGATCAATATTTTCACTTCCTGAATTTTGGCGAACTAAGCCAGTGCATAATTCGGCAATATCGTCTTGATGAACGAGATTAGCAATTGCTTGACCCATTTTGCCAGTGATTCCTGTAATTCCAATTTTCATAATTTTGATAATTTATTTAAAATAATTTTTAAGGTTGGTGATAATTCGACTAGAATTTTTAATTAATTCAAGTGTTAAATTGCAATAGATTTAATTAAATTGCGGTGGTAAATTTAAAATTTTTTAATCGCTTTAGCTTGAGTAAATCGATTTGGTAATCGAGTTTTATTTGCTAGAGAAGAAATTTATTTGGTTTTAAAATTTGTTTTTTTGGTAGGAAATAAATATCTGGGATGAGGAAATAAATGCCTAACTATGATCCAAACAACACCGATAACCTTGACAAATCCAGCTGTAATTAAGAAGTTTAAGGTTATTGGACTTAAATCGCTAATACAAAATTTTTCATATCCAAGGACGCATTTTCCATTAAACCAAAGTGTTGTGAACATTGCAATTGTAAATATAACAAGATATGCCATTAAAAGATTCGACCACTGTTTTTGCATGCGTTCTTTTGAACGAAAAGCTGTGGCTTTGGATTGATTTCTCAAAATCTTTACATCTAAATCTTTGTAGACTAAATCTTTCTGCTCATCGAAGGTTAAATTTTCAAAATCATTTTCTTCAAAGTTGCTTAGATCACTGGGTTTGAACTTGTTTTTCATTGTGGATTAATTGTGGTTTTAATTTTAGTTAATTACATTTTCAACTCTTTGGGCAAAATAAATTTTTATATAATTTAAATCTATTTCGGTATTCCAATTAGCTCCTTCAATTCTTAATAAATCCCAAGGAGAGCCTTCAATGTGAGACCAAAGTGATAATTTTCCTGCTGGAATATTTCCCCATTTTTCTACGGTTTTTTCTAAAATATTGATCACTTCATTATCGCTAATTGATTCGATTTTATCTCGCTTGATTTCTTTAATTGACTCAAATTTTTTGTGAACCTTTGGAAATACTGGACCATATGGCCAGAATTTAGGTTTTTCATCGATATCATAAATTTCTTCGATGCCATTTATCAAACAAAAACCAACGAAAAGATATAATAATTTTTGGATTTTGGTGTTGTTAAATTGGTAATTATTTTTTTTGCATAAAAAAATGATATCTTTAGCAATTTCAAGGGTTTTCATATATTTTTATATTTAAAATTTATCTATAATTTTAAAGAAATTTAATTAACTAAAAATTTAATTTATTAAAAATTAATTTTAAATAATTTTTAATTCAATAATAAATTTAATTAAATTTATGAATTTGATTTAAAAAACTTTTAACTAATCAATTTTATTTTTTGCATCAAGAGTTTATTCATAAAAATCATTCATCAATTTTGATTGGCAATATTAGTTTCCAAAGCCAATTTAATATTGACCGCAATTATTTCAACAACTGGGATTGCCACCGAATTGCCAAATTGTTTATACAAAGCCGAGTCGGCGATTTTTGGCAATTTGTAATCCACTGGAAAGCCTTGAAAATTAGCACATTCGCGTGGTGTTAATTTTCTGATTCCTTTGTTATCGAGAATAATTGGAACATTATGTCCACCCATACCCATATTGGCTGTGAGGGTTGGGCATGCGGAATTTTTATTTTCACGAACATGCCATATTTTATAGCATTGGCAATAATATTTTAAGCATAATTTCGTAAAAAATTTTATTAGCATCAACAGTTAAATTATCGATATCGCAATCAATTTCCAAAATAATTTTTAAATTTTTTTGTTAAGCTTTAATTTGAATTAAGTTAATAATATTTCTTAATAATTCACCAAAGTTAAATTTTTCAGTGATAAATTTTACTATCAGATGCTAGTCTGGATAGCGTAAAAAGTTGAGTAAATAAATGAGTTGTGGATTAACACTTTCGATAGATTAA
The DNA here is from genome assembly GCA_945878005.1 of Rickettsia typhi. Taxonomy (GTDB): domain Bacteria; phylum Pseudomonadota; class Alphaproteobacteria; order Rickettsiales; family UBA1997; genus CAILUF01. The sequence continues at coordinate 2,068 of CAMCSJ010000106.1, forward strand.
ATCATCTTCAACAATTAAAATTCGCATATTATAATCAAAAAAATTTATAATTAAAACTGACTTCAATAAAATTAAAAATATTTTTTTAAAATGAAAATAGCTAATTACCAAATAGAAAATTATATTCAAAAAATTGATAAAGAGAAAATAGCAGGATGTTTGCTTTATGGTCCTAATCTCGTGTTATCAAGCTATCGGCTTGAAATGATTAGTAAAAAAATCGTTAGTAATTTAGCTGATCCATTTTTAGTTTCAATTTTAAGCGAAGCAAGATGCAGTGAAGATCAAGGATCGATTGCCGATGAATTTTATTCAATTCCGATGTTTGGTGGAAGAAAATTGATAATTTTAAAAGATGGTGGAAATCATACCGCACAAAGCATCAAACAGCTAATATCCAATAAGGATTTTATCAAAAAAAGTGATAATTTTATTTTAATTCAAGCTGGAGATTTAAGTAAAACTTCCGCATTAAGAAAAATATTTGAAGATAGTCCAAGCCTTGCTGGAATTGGTTGCTATGAAGATGATGATCAATTAATTCGTAAATTTATTAGTGAAAAATTATTGGAAAATAATTTTAAATTTAACATTAATGTCGTAAATTTATTGATTGAAAAATTTGGCAAGAATCGCCAATTATTAAATTTAGAAATTGAAAAAATTTCACAATATTTTCAAGAAAATAAAAATCTAACCCAAGAGGCTCTAAATGAAATACTTGTTGAGCAAAATGAAGTTTCTCTCAATCAATTTATTATAAATTTCGCCGATAAAAAATTTTCATTAGCACTTCACGAAGCAAAAAGACTGCTTGATGAAGAGATTGAATCAATTGGTTTAATAAGAATTTGGCGAGAATATTTTTATAAATTATATAATTGCAAGCTAATGATCCAAAGGGATAAGATCGATTTTGATAGTGCAGTTAAATCGCAATTTTTATTTTTTAAAATTGAAGCGGATTTTCGTCGACATCTCAAAAATATTTCACTTCAATATTTAATTAAATTACTAATCGATCTTGAGAAAATCGAAATAAGAATCATGTCGGGTGAGAAGCTCCCAAAGCTTATCATTCTTGATTACATCCTTACAAACGAAATAAAATTTTAAAATAAATTTTAAGAAATAGTTTTTTTTATATTGATGCTTGACATGCAATTTTTAGTATTTTAAAATGAACTTCCTTAAAGTTTTTAATTCGAAATATTTAGATGAAAATTTAAATGCTAATTAAATTTAGAAAAGAGCTTGCACAAACAAGCAACTAAGTAAATTTAATTTGAATAAATTTTGAAATGAAAAAATAATAAAAAAGTTTATTGACATTGATTTTTAAGTTATTTAAAATCAATAAATAAATTTTTTATTTATTAACTTTTAATTGAAAAATTATCATAAGTTAATATTTAAGATTATTTTGATATATTATTTGAGAAAAATCTCAAAGATGTTTTAGTGCTTCTTAGTTGATAGCTTAAGGCGTAGCCATAAATAATATAGGCTAAAAACTTAGCAAGGTAATAAAAACAAACAAAAGCTGTTTTTTATTGTTAAACTTTAGTTGAAATGTTAAATTTCAAAATAAGTTGTTTAAAATCGTGAATATTAGTGTAAAAATATACTTTTAACTATTTTATAATAATAGTTAAGTAGTGAGAAAAAAATAAAGGCGGTAGTCTATTTTGGACTACCCTTTTAGGTCTTACAAATTTATTTATGTCAAGATTTCTAGAGAGTAGTTTTCAAATTCTCAACTTGAGAGTTTGATCCTGGCTCAGAACGAACGCTGGCGGTATGCTTAACACATGCAAGTCGAACGAATTTTGGGGCAACTCAAAGTTAGTGGCAAACGGGTGAGGAATATAGAGGAATCTCCCTAGCAGTAAGGAATAACTTTGGGAAACCAAAGCTAATACCATATATCACCGACCTAGTCGGGAAAGATTTATCGCTGTTAGATGAGCCTCTATCGGATTAGCTAGTTGGCGGGGTAAATGCCCACCAAGGCGATGATCCGTAGCTGGTCTGAGAGGATGATCAGCCACACTGGAACTGAGACACGGTCCAGACTCCTACGGGAGGCAGCAGTGGGGAATATTGGACAATGGGCGAAAGCCTGATCCAGCAATACCGCGTGAGTGATGAAGGTCTTCGGATTGTAAAGCTCTTTTAGTGGAGAAGATAATGACGGTATCCACAGAAAAAGCACCGGCAAACTTCGTGCCAGCAGCCGCGGTAATACGAAGGGTGCTAGCGTTGTTCGGAATCATTGGGCGTAAAGCGTGCGTAGGCGGCTTAGTAAGTCGATTGTGAAATCCCGAGGCTTAACTTCGGAATTGCAATCGAAACTGCTTTGCTTGAGTATGGTGGGGGATAGTGGAATTCCTAGTGTAGGGGTGAAATCCGTAGAGATTAGGAGGAACATCAGTGGCGAAAGCGACTATCTACGCCATTACTGACGCTGAGGCACGAAAGCGTGGGGAGCAAACAGGATTAGATACCCTGGTAGTCCACGCAGTAAACGATGAGTGCTAGTTATCGGGACTTTAGGTTTCGGTGGCGAAGCTAACGCGTTAAGCACTCCGCCTGGGGACTACGGTCGCAAGACTAAAACTCAAAGGAATTGACGGGGACCCGCACAAGCAGTGGATCATGTGGTTTAATTCGATGCTACACGAAAAACCTTACCAACCCTTGAATCTGAGTGACCGATACAGAGATGTATCTTTGGAGCAATCCACATTCAAGACAGGTGTTGCATGGCTGTCGTCAGCTCGTGTCGTGAGATGTTAGGTTAAGTCCTTCAACGAGCGCAACCCTCATCCTTATTTGCCAACAGGTTATGCTGGGAACTATAAGGAAACTGCCTACGACAAGTAGGAGGAAGGTGGGGACGATGTCAAGTCATCATGGCCCTTATGGGTTGGGCTACACACATGATACAATGGTGGTTACAGCAGGAAGCCAAAGAGCAATCTGGAGCAA
>CAMCSJ010000107.1 GCA_945878005.1 Rickettsia typhi
TAGTGATTATATCATTAATATTTTAAGCAATTTTAGAGATCAATAAATTATATTAACAATAATAAATTTTGTACCTAGTTATCTTATTTAATAAATTAGTAATTTGTAAAAATTAAATTTTAAGCTGAGAAAAGTTATTATAAAATAATATTTTATATATTTATAAATAATATCAATGCCTCTTAGCAATTCACTTAATTAAAATTAATTAATATATTATTCATCGTATAACTTCCCAAGGGCGAATAAGATGAGCTTATCATATTTAATTTCTTTAACATTAAATCGGTTAAAAGATTTACCAAATATTTGGATCTTTTATTTTTTTTACTAGACATTCAAATTATCATTCTTTCCTCTCCTACAAAATACACTTGATATGCAGGTTTAAATAATATTTTATTTTTAATATATAAAATATTTATTTTAAAAAAACATAATTTAATGCTACAAAAATAATATTAAATTTCGCTAATCTAACTATCCAATTATCATTTGCAAATCATCAGGTTATTAAGATAAAATTATAACAAATTATTCTAAAATATCAATTGTTTCACATGAAACATTAATTCATCTATTCAAAAAAATCAAATTAAATATTCATAAATAATTATTCAATTGAGTTGTAAAAGAAAATTAATAACATGAAAAGTAATTTACTTTAAAATATTTATTACTAGCTAAAATAATCTTAGCTATAATAATTAAAAATATTTATAAAATAAATTGTTTCACATGAAACATTATTTGTTGACATCAAAAAAATAGCTATCTAAATTAAATAATGATAAATATTTAATCAATTAAATTATAATATAAAATAATTAAATTAATATCAATTATAAATAAATATAGATTCTAACCAATAAACTATTTATGACAAATAAACCTAAAAAAAGAGCGAAAATTTTTTCTATCGTTAACCAAAAGGGTGGGGTAGGAAAAACAACCACAGCAATTAATTTAGCTACAGCATTTGCAATTCTTAAGAAAAAAACCCTAATAATTGATATTGATCCACAAGGAAATGCAAGTACGGGATTTGGAATCAGCAATAGTGAAAGGCAAAAAACTATTTATGAAGTTTTAATTGGCGAATTTCATATTCGCGATACTGTTATTCCTACTAAAATTCCAAATTTACATATCATAACTTCAACAGTTGATTTATCAGCATGCGAAGTGGAATTGGTTAATGCCGATCAAAGGGAATATATTTTAAGACATGCGATCAAAGAAATTATCAATGATTTTGAAATAGTTATCATTGATTGTCCTCCTTCACTTGGTTTACTGACAATAAATTCCCTTGTTGCATCTGATGCAATTCTAATTCCAATGCAATGTGAATTTTTTTCACTTGAAGGATTAAGTCATCTACTCACAACATTAGATCTAATTAAAAATAATTTAAATCAAAATTTGCAAATTAGCGGGATAATTCTAACCATGCATGATCGCAGAAATAAATTAACCGAACAAGTTGAAAATGATGTCAGGGAATATCTCGATAATAAAGTATTTAAAACTCATATTCCTAGAAATATTAGGCTTTCAGAAGCTCCGTCTCACGGTCTTCCAGGAATTATTTACGATCCGAAATGTATCGGGTCAATTTCATATATTGAATTAGCCAAGGAAATCATTAAAAGAGAGAATTTATAATTTTAAAAATTAATTTTGGTAAAAAATAAAATAAAAATTCTTGAAAATAAATTCAATATTTTAGAAAAAATTATCGAGAATTATTAATAAAAATTTTAAAAAAACCCAATAATTCAAAAAAATAATTTTTCAAATGGTGGTGAATTTGATTAAAATTAAATTAGGGAATTTAATAAAATTAAATTTCTAACTTAAAAAAAATACCCTTTAGATATTAAAAAAAATTTAATAAGAATAATCGAGAATTATTAAAAAAAATTTTAAAAAAACCCAATAATTCAAAAAAATAATTTTTCAAATCGTGGTGAATTTGATTAAAATTAAATTAGAAAATTTAATAAAATTAAATTTCTAACTTAAACAAATTTACCCTTTAGATAGTTGATAATGCTTGATCCAAATCATTAACAATATCCTCATAATCTTCAATTCCAATCGAAAGTCTGATGTAATCTTCACTTACTCCAGTTGCAATTTGTTGAGCATTTGATAATTGTTGATGAGTAGTGGAAGCAGGGTGAATCACTAATGATTTAGCATCTCCAACATTGGCAACCAAAGAAAATAGTTTAAGATTATCGATAAATTTAATTCCTGCTTCCTTACCACCTTTAATTCCAAAACCAATAATTGAGCTAGTTCCTTTAGGCATATATTTCTTAGCCTTATGAAATTGACTACTTGATTTTAAATTCGGATAATTAACCCAAGAAACTTTCGAATGTCTTTCTAAAAATTCTGCAACTTTTAAAGCATTTTCGCAATGCCTCGCCATCCTTAAATGCAAGGTTTCTAATCCTTGCAAAAATAAAAATGAATTGAAAGGCGAAATTGCACAACCAATATCACGAAGTAATGTTACTCTAGCCTTGATAATGTAAGCAATATTACCAAGAGGAGCTAATGCTTCAATAAAATTTAAATTATGGTAACTAGGATCGGGATTGGCAATTAAGGGGAATTTATTTTTGCCATTTTCCTTAACGCTCCAATCAAATTTTCCTGAATCAACAATAATTCCACCAATTGAAGTTCCGTGTCCTCCAATAAATTTGGTAGCTGAATAAACAATGATATCAACGCCATGATTAAATGGTTTAAAAATATACGGACTCAAAGTATTATCAAGAATGAAAGGTAAATTATGCAAATGAGCAATTTTTGCAACCTCGTCGAAATCAGTAATATTAAGCTTCGGATTGCCAATTGACTCGGCGTAAATCAATTTGGTTTTATCATTAACATATTTCGAAATTTCTTCAGACTTATTGGAATCAACAAAATGAGTGGTAATTCCAAACCTTGCAAGAGTATGCTTAAACAGGTTATAAGTTCCACCATATAAATTATCAAAAGCGATAATTTCATCTCCTGCGGAAGCGATATTTAAAATCGCCAAAGAAATGGCAGATTGACCTGAAGATACTGCAAGTGCTCCAACTCCTCCTTCCAACTGCGCAATTCTTTTTTCAAAGACATCGCTCGTTGGATTCATAAGTCGAGTATAAATATTGCCAAATTCTTTTAACGAAAAAAGATCTCCAGCATGTTGGGAATTTTTAAAGTTAAATGAGGTTGTTTGATAAATGGGAACAGCTCTTGAGCAAGTAGTTGGATCAGGAGTTTGTCCACCGTGAAGTAAAATTGAGTCATCTCTAAGTTTCATAAATAAATTATTTTAAATTGTAAAAAATATTCTTAAGGAAAAAAGAATATTTGGTAAGTTTTTTTTGAAAAATTTATTTACAACAGCTTACAGCACCAAGCGTTATGCTTTTTATCGAACCCGATGATGTTTTAATAATTTTAACCAATTGCATTACAAAATTTTATATGAAATTTAATTTCGTAAAATTTTAAATTAAATTTTAATAATTTCAATAATTTTTTTAAAATTAAAATTTTATAAGGAAAAAATAACTTTAGCAAAAATAATTTTACTTTTTTAATTTTTATCTTTTTTATAAAATTATTTAATCTAATTTTGTTGGCATAAAGTCTATTTGGAAATTTTAAGAAGAAATAACTAAGCATTATGAAAACAATCCGCAAAGCCAATAAAACAGATATAAATTGGATGGTAAATCTAAGCTATCAAAAACGATTAGCCTATGAAAAAATGCAACCAAACTTTTGGAAAATCGCAGAAAATTCTAATGAAATACAAAAAAAATATTTTGAAGAAGAATTAAAAAATGAAAATGTTATCGCCTTAATTTTTGAAGAAGAGCAGGGATTTATAATCGGCAAATTAATTACTCCTCCTGAGGTTTACGATGCTGGTTTAACTTTAATGATTGATGATTTTTGCGTTAAATCCCAAGATTTATGGATGACAATCGGTAAAGACTTACTCAGCGAGTGTCAAAGAAAAAGCAAAATTATTGGAGCAAAACAAATTCTAGTGGTTTGTGGTGATAGCGATACCCAAAAATTATTATTACTTGAAGCTATGAATATGAAGATTGCCAGTAGATGGTATACTAAAACAATATAGCTAAAACAATATAGCTAAAACAATATAGCTAAAACAATATAGCCAAAATAACAAAAATTTTATAAATTAATATGATAAAAAAACTTGATAAAAATAATTGGCAAGAATTGAAAAAAATTCGGCTCGAAGCACTAAAAAAATCACCCGAGAGTTTTTTGTCATCATTTGAAGAGGAAAATAAAATTACTGATAATATTTGGATTGAAAAGTTAGAAAATTCTTCGCAATTTGGATATTTTATTAATGATGAAATTGTTGGTTTGGCAGGATTATTAATCGAAAAAGTCGCAAAAATTTCGCATGTGGGAACTCTATTTTCAATGTATGTAAAAGATGATTTAAGAGGCGATGGCATTGGTTTGGCACTGGTTAGTTTTATAAAAGATTATGCAAAGCAAAACAATGTAAAGCATTTATATCTCGGTTGTAATGCTCAAAATTTTGGTGCCGTTAATTTATATAAAAAATGTGGCTTTAAAATTTACGGAACTAGACCAGATTACACTAGGATTGGCAATAAATTTTATGATGATTTAATTATGATGTGCGAATTATAAATTTTAAAAAATAACTGAACCTATCCTTTATCAAAGCTTTGCGGGGAGAGTGTTGTGGTCTTACATCCCTACAATTTTACAAGCTCGCAAAAACCTTCGAGCACCTAGCTAAGCCCTTGATGGCTTAGATCCCTACAATTTCATGAAATAGTCTCGATGCTCTCGGGCTCTAAGCTCCCCCCTTGAGGGGGAGCAGATTTAGAAGGGCTTAACGGTAGTTAAGTCCTTCTAAATCGTGGGGGGTCGAAAAGCTAGAGTAACATAAGATCTCGCAAGACATAAAAAACTAGATTAAAAAAAATTCTAAAAATGGCAATTTCT
>CAMCSJ010000108.1 GCA_945878005.1 Rickettsia typhi
TTTGTAAAAATATTTGTTTAATTTGATTACCCCTCACCCCAACCCTCTCCCCACTGGCGTGGGGCGAGGGAGTAGATCGAGATTTCCTCTGAGTCGCGAAGCTGAGGAGAGGAAGTAGATCGAGATTTTCTCTAAGCCACGAAGTGGAGCCGAGGGAGTAGATCGAGATTTTCTCTAAGCCACGAAGTGGAGCCGAGGGAGTAGATCGAGATTTTCTCTAAGCCACGAAGTGGAGCCGAGGGAGTAGATCGAGATCTTGTTAGATCCCCCATGCAAATAAAGCTTTTTGACCCCCCACGGCTCCCAAACCGCAACTACCGTTGCGATTCGCTCGCCTGCTCCCCCTCAAGGGGGAGCCTAGAGCCCGAGAGCTTCGGGACTATTTAGCGAAATTGTAGGGATGTAAGCCCGTAAAGCGGGGGAGCTAGGTGCTCGAAGGTTTTTGTGAGTTTGTGAAATTTGTAGGGATGAAAGGATTTTGGTCGGATCTGTTGAGATTCTAAATCCCGACCCCCCAAAAAAATAAAACTAACCAATGTATTGATGGTCGGGGCGGAGAGATTCGAACTCCCGACCCCTTGGTCCCAAACCAAGTGCGCTAGCCAGACTGCGCTACGCCCCGAAACGATCAATAAAAAATAAGCTAGCAAAATTAGCAAATTTTCAATGTGAATTTAATTTTAAAATTATTGGTTATTTTAAAATTAAAATTAATATTTTCAATTGAAAAAGGTAATTTATAGTTAGAAATTACTAAATTTAATATTAATAATTAACTTAACTTATTTTATAATAATTTTATTTAATTTAAATAAAATTAACTTTACTTGTAAAAATAAAGTTATAAATTATTTCAAAATTTTTTTTGAAAAAAATAAATTTATTTCACCATTAAATATTCATCATCACAAAAAGTCAACTATGAAATCTAGAACTTCTTTTGGTTATTTTCTTTTAGCTTCTAAAACCAGTTTATTGAGGTTATTTTCTAAAATATTGCCAGTAATTTTTTTAGTAATTTTTCCAGTAATTTATCGATCATTTTTACCATTAATCATCATTGGATTTATCATGTTTAAGCCAATTAATTCTTCGGCTTGGGAAGGTATTGATTATGAGAATAAAACCTCAATTGATATTCCCGTTGGCAATTTGGTTCGCGAAGGTTATATCATTCAATTTTACGAAACTAAAAGCGATAATTTTCGAACTGCTAAAGTGGTATTTATCCAATCAGTGAGCATGGGAACGGAAATTGAAATTTTTGATCTTGATAGTAAAAAAACTCGTTTTTTTATTATGAGAAATTGAAGTTAAAATGCATTGAAATTGCATTGAAATTGTAATTAAATTGCAATTGGATTAATTACGATAATTTATTTTTATTAATAAATTTAGCAAATAAAATTGGGGTTAAAATTAAGGTTGAAATTGTTGAGCTGATAATTCCACCAATTACAGTAATTGCAATAGGCTGTTGAACTTCTCCACCAATTCCAAAGGCAAATGCCATTGGTAGAAAACCTAAACTTGCAACAATTGCAGTCATTAAAATCGGTCGCAATCTTTGCAAGCAAACTTGCTTAATATCGCAATTATTTCGTAAATGATCCAGTAAAATAATGGAATTTAATAAACTAATTCCAATCAGTGCAATAAATCCAACATAAACTGAAATGGTAATTTTAATTGAAAAAATAAATAATAAAATAATCGCTCCACTCAAGGCAAAAGGGATTGAAGAGAATATTATTAACACAATTTTGAGATTATTAAATAATTTAAAAAGAATGAAAAAAATTGCTAAAATTATTATCGGAATAACCATTAAAATTTGTCTTTTTCCATTGTTAAAATTTTTAAATCTTCCTTGCCATTCAATGGTATAATTTGATGGAAGAATTTTTTCTTCGGCAATTTTTTGATTTGCTTTGTCGATAAATTTTTCATATTCAGTATTTTTTAAATAGATTGACAAGCTTGAATATCTTTTGCCAAATAACCGTGGAATTGAAACAATATCCTCAACTTCATTAATTGAAACCACTTCGCTTAATGGGAAACTTCCACCATCAACTAATGCGACGGGAATTGAAGAAATTGAGTCGATATGTTGGCGATTTTTTTCACTTAAATGTAAAACAATTGAGATAGGAAATTCCGTTGCAAAATATCTTCCTACTTGATATCCAACCATGGCATTAGTGATATCATCATTTACATTACTGAGATTAATTTGATGTTTGACAATTTTTTGGTAATCAGGAATGATATCGATAAAATTACCTTTGCGAATTGAATTAATAAAATCTTGATTAACTTCCAAAGCATCAGGGAATTTGCTTAAAATATTTTTAATTTTTTTGGTTGCGGTAATTAATTTTTCAAGATCATCGCCAAAAATTCTCAATGATAAATCAGCCCTACTTCCTTCTAACATCTCATTAAATTTCATCGAGATTGGCTGAGTATTTGAAATTTCACAATCAAGACATTGTTGTTTTACTAAGGGATTTAATTCATCGGCAATTGCTTTGGCATCTGATTTAAATTGATCTTTTAGGATTAAGAAAATATCACCTGAATTTTGAGGCATTGGATCGAGCCCAGATTGACTACTGCCAATTCGTGAAAAAATTTTAGAAATTTTTTGTTTGGCAATTGGAGTATTAAGAATTTTTTCTTCAATATTTTTACAAATATCGATAGTTTTAGAAAGGCTAGTTGAATCTTTAGCTACAAGGTTAAAGACGATATCACCTTCATTGAGAGTTGGTAAGAAATCACTACTGATAAAGAAAACTAAAACAATGCTAATTGAAAAAAAACTCAAACAAAGAAAAATAATTTTACGCGATTTTTTTAAACTATAGCTAAGAATTTTTTCATAAAAATTGGAGATTTTATCAAAAATTTTTGAAGAAATATGTTGAGATTCTTTAATGAAAAAATATGATAAAACTGGCATTAATAAAAATGCGGTAATCAAGCTTGCAATCATGCAAATCATCATGTTAATTGCCATTGGCTTAAAGGTTTTTCCTTCAATTCCACTAAATAATAAAATTGGTAAATATACTAAAACGATAATCATGACTCCAATTGCAATTGGCCGATAAACTGATGCGGAAAGTTTTGCAAAAAAATTAATTTTATTGTCATTTTTTTTGGCGAGATAAATTTTACTAAGGAAATATTCAACCATCACTACCGATGAATCAACTAATAACCCAAAATCAATTGCTCCAAGGCTCATGAGATTTGCTGAGATATTAAATAAATTCATAAAAATTGCTAAAATAAAAACGCAAAAAATCAATGATGATGCAACTAATAATCCGATTTTAATACTTCCTAAAATTAAGCATAACACTAGAACAACCAAGACAACTCCTTCTGAAAGATTTTTTAATACTGTCTTGATAGTTGAATTAATTAGAAATTCGCGATCATATAAAATTTCGATTTGCACATTTTCATTTCTTTGATTAAAAAGTTTAATTTCATTTTTAACATCTTTTAAAACTTGCTGGACATTTCCTCCGCTTTGCATCATAACCGTTCCAATTACTGCATCTTGTGAATTGTATAATGCAGATCCAAGTCGTTGAGAATGTTCAGGTTTTACTTCAACAATTTCTCCTAATTTGATGGTTTTACCATTATGATCATATTTGACTGCAACATCCATGACATCTTGAAAATTTTTTAAGTTAGGATTGGTTCTAACAATTTTTTGAAGATCATTATTTTCGATATATCCTCCACCGAAGCTTTCACCGATTGTTTTAATTTGTTCAATTAATTTCTTTTCAGTCATTCCTAAATCAACAAGTTGTTTAGGATTGGCATTAAGATGAAGCTGTCTTTCATATCCTCCAATACTATCAATTTCTGCAATTCCTTTAATTTTTTTTAATTCACGAGCTAGTTGAAATTCTTGAATGGTTCTAAGTTCCATGAGATCAAGGACTTGATGATTTTTTATTATTTTATTTTGTAAATCTAATGTTTTAGAATTATCAAGGGATTGGATAGAAGAATTATTTTTGGTAGAATATAATCGATAAATTAATATCTCTCCAATGCCTGTGGTTAATGGTCCAATGGTAGGTTTTAAGCCAAATGGGAGTTTATCTTGAAGCGAAGAAAGTCTTTGAAGCGTTTGATTTCTAGCATAGTGAATATCAATTTTATCATCAAAAATTAAAATGATTTGCGATAAACCAAATCGTGATAATGATCTCATTTCACGAAGTCCATCAATGCCGTAAAGCTCTGCTTCAATTGGATAAGTTATAGTTTTTTCAATAGCGCTTGGATCAATCCCAAAGGTTTTGGTGTTAATAACTACTTGCTTATTGGTGATATCGGGAATGGCATCGATTTTAACTTTAGTTAAACTATAACATCCTGCAATTGATATTATTAAAAATATTAACAATACTAAAAATCGATGATTTAAAATAATTGTAAAAATTTTTTCGCTTAATTTACTTGCCATTTGGGATGATAAAATTTCCAATTTTAATCATGAGATTGCTATAGTTATTGGCAAGCTGAACTTGAGTATCAAGCGCAACATCGATACTGTTATATTCTTGAGTATCAAGCTCGATATAAGTGATAAATTCTAAAATTCCTTTTTTAAAATCGAGATTTGCTTGATTAAGTCTAGCAATCGCTTGATCAATTATTTTAAAAGAAAAATCATCGGCAATTTTAAGATTAGTTTGGAAATGATTGATTTCAGTTGCAAGTTCATTGGTCAATAAATTTTGATAAAATTCTATTTGATTTTCTTGAGCTCTAATTTGTGAATGACTAGCAAGAATTTTTTCTTGATTGCGATTAATTAATGGGATTGAAAGGCTGAGTCCAATTGAATTTGCAGAAGCAGAAGAACCGTTAAAATTAGATCT
>CAMCSJ010000109.1 GCA_945878005.1 Rickettsia typhi
TTTCAATTTCACCACTAGTGCTGTAATTATTGGAGTTGTAAGTGGAAAATTGATTATCGATTTCTTGAGTATAGTTAAATAAATCATTATAGCCAAAAGCAAGTTCTTCTTGGTTTTTACTGAGATTATTTAGATAATTTTCATAATTAAAATTTATTGATTTTTTATCGCTAGAATCATTTTCTAAAATCAAAATTTTAGCTAAATCAATTGCCAAATTATCTGCAAATTCAATTTTATTAATTACTTTATCGATCCTTGATTGATTTGAATCTGTGGCAAATTGATCAATTATAGTAATTTTATCGGAAGTGTTAATCAAATAATTTTCATTTCTAAATTCAATTATTAAATCATTATTAATTTTACTAAGAATTATTGATAATGTTTTATTATCACTAAGTAATAAATTTATATCACTAAATTTTAAAATATCATTACTTTGCTGATTGGCTTGAGAATATTTGATTTGATAATTTTCTGAAGGATTTTTTTCAAGAATTACATCATCTCCATCACCTCTTTGATAGATAAAAATATCATTACCTTTATCACCCGTCATGCGATCATTTCCAATATCTCCAAAGATAACATCATCACCATCTCCACCATTTATCTCATCATTACCTTTTTGACCAAAAAGATAATCATTTCCGAATTCACCATTAATTGAATCATCTCCTTCATGGCCTAAAATAACATCATTACCAAGTCCTGCAAAAATTAGATCATCTCCTTCTTGAGCGTTAATTAAATCATTTCCCGTATCGCCATAAATTAAATCATTTCCTGATCCCGAATAAATTTCATCATCACCATCATTTCCAGCAATTTGATCATTTCCTAAAGCTCCAAAAATTATATCATTTCCCAATCCTCCATCGATTTTATCGCTATCTCCTTGAGCTTCATTAATAATAAAATTATCACCAAAAATTATATCATTTCCTTCATCGCCAAAAATTACATCTTCTCCTAAATTACCTTCAATGTTATCATCTCCAATTCCACCAAATATTAAATCATTTCCAGCATTACCTGAGATTCGATCATTTCCTCTTTGAGCAAGGATTTTATCATCACCATTTCCTGCAACGATAAAATCATTATCGTCATAATTTTCAAAAGAAATTAGTGTTGAATTATTATTAATATTTTTTAAATTTTCTTGATCACCTAATCCTCCAATGATAATATCATCACCATTTCCAGCAAATAAATTATCATTACCTTCTGATCCAAAAATTTGATCATTGCCATTTCCACCAAAAATTTCATCATCACCATTTCCACCAATTAGCAGATCAATATCTCCTCGACCTTCAATATGATCATTGCCATTATAACCAAGAATTGCATTAGTTCCACTTTTGCCAATTAGATTATCGCTAAAATTCGTTCCGTAAATATCATCGTGATAATATTGACTTGCAATTGCCAAAACTCCTTGGGAATCTATGGCTTTAATTATACTTCCCAAACCATCATTTTTTGCTACAATATCAAGGAATGGATAAGGAGAAGGAAATTGTCCAGCCTTATAAGTTTTTCCATAATTTCCACCAAATAAATTATAAATTTGAATTGTTAAATCCTTGTTAAAATTTATAAAATAATCTTTAGCAAAATCTTCAATTGCGTTAATTGTTTGCTTAATATTTTCTTCAAGATTATTGCTTGAAAAATCAATTCTTATAAAAACATCTTCAAGAGCATCGTAAATTTCTTCAATTGAATTAACATTATTGGCAATTAGATTATTTAAAGGTTGATAAATTATTGCTCCAATAAGTGCTCCAGCAACTGCTCCAACTGCAGTTCCAAATCCTGGGGAAATTGCGGTACCAATTTCTGCTCCAATTTTCATTCCCGCTAACCAACCAATAACTGCCGATCCAACTCCAGCTGAGGTTTTTACCGATAAATCCTCCCAACCTTGACGATCAAGATCATCTCGATTATTAACTCCTTCAATTACTCCATCCATAAAAGCAATAATCGCATTGACAGGAATATCTGGAAAATAAATCTGCATTGCTCCAATAGCACAAGATTTGATTGCCGTAGCAGTATAAATTGATGAGTCGGGAGCTTGTCCTTGAAGTTCCATAAGAAGAATTGAACTAATAAAAAATACAATTCCAGCTTGAGCTCCCGAAATTATTTCAGAATTAGTAATCGATTGATCATTTGCATCAATGGTTTGAAGGAGTGGTTTATTATTAAAATCTTTGATAATATTTCCTTCACTGTCTCGAATATATTCCAAATGACCCTTGATCAATCCATTACTTTGAGCAAAATTTGATTTTAATCCCATTATTTGATTGAAATTATTTTCAACAAAATCATTTGCAATAATAGCATTAATTCCCCATTTTTTAGCTACATTCATCATTGATTGATCCAGTGATTTTGTTAGAATTAAATTGGTTGCAAAATCTGCAAGCATTAAATCTTTATTGGAAATTAAATAATCTTGATAGGATTTTGAAAAATCAACCACTTGATTTTGAACAAAATTAGTGATAGCATTTTTGGCATGATCGATACTGTCAATTATTGAATCTATTGACGCATAACTATTATCCTTAAGTTTGGTAAAAATATTATTTTTAACTAAAGTAAAATCTCCCAATTGAGAATCCTTAACTACAAAAAATACTTCATCAAATGAAACTGGATTATTTTTTTCATCGACATAAATTGCATCAGTAGCGATTAATTTTGAATCAACAAATTGTTGATATTTATCACCTTCATAAGCTGAGATTTTTAGATCATTTAAATTAACATTTAATTTTGGAAGAATTTTTAATTTATTTTTTAAATTATCAAAATAATTACCAGCTTTGTCCAAAATATTATTATCGTCTAAAATCATATCAACTCCCGGTACCCATAGCTTACCGCTATCTCCATTGATTGGAACATTGATTCCGTTAAAAACTCCAGCAGGAGGAGATTGTAAATTAATGGAAGATTCAAAAAGAATTTTTTTATATTCAGCTTCTCCAGCTATCCCTAAAGTGTTTAAAGTTGTGTTACAATTATCAAAGAAAACTTTATAAATTGTAGGATTATCATTGATAGTTTGAGCCTTAATCAACATGCTATTCCATATTCGAGAAGCAATTAAATCAGATCCCATAAAATATATTTCACCAAATGCAGAACTGTGATCTTCATGCCAATCAATTGAATTTTTGGAATATTTATCAGCAACAAGGGTTAAATCTCTTGATGATAATTTATCAATGGTTAGAAAATTATTATAAGCTGAACCATCATCTCTAAAGAGATCACTATAAATTCCACCACGAAGAACAAAGCTCTCATTTGAATCATTGGTATAAATGAAAAAGGAATGCTGTGGAGTTATATCTTTAGGGACATAATTAGTATTATCAATATCTCTAAAATGTGCAATTATTTTTGCCATAATTTAATTTGGGTGTGGGTTAAATAATGTTTTTATATTTTAAATTTTAATTTTATTTTGATTTAATTAATTTATTTATTAACAGAATTAATGCTCTTTTAACCTCAGATTTAACCTCAAAATAAGCTTTTTACTATTCATTTTTTAAGCTAAAAATTTACAAATAATTTTTTCATATATCATATCTAACATTGGACTGGATATGTCATCATGCTAGATATATCAATGAGCTAGAATATATTTAGATAGCTATAGCAATAGCAAATAATTATTCAATAACTCTTTTTAGTGTAAAATTTATAATATATTAAAGTTAGTCAGTTTTGTTTATAACTATTATTAATTAGGATTAATTACTGATAAATATTTAATTTTATGATCATCACTAAATGACGAGCTTATTTTATAAGCTGATTTAATTTCGTGATTTTCTTCAACAAAAAAAATTGAGTAAATTTCATTTTTTCCAATGTTAAATTGTTTTTTCTTGGTAGTTTCGGCAAGATATTTCATATATTTAATTGCCTCATATGACTTAACTTTTTCAAGAATTTCAATTAATTTAGCAACATCAATAAAATTGACATAAACCTCTGCTCCTGATTGTTCAAGAGTATCAATCAATGCTGAAGAATCGCTATTTAAAGGATGCAATAATAGCAATGCTTCTTCAACTTCTTGAGCAGTTTTATATTTTGCAAAATTAAAATTATTTTGAGATTTTTTCTTAAAAGGATTTTTGATGTTGAGAAAATTAACCTTCTGAAAAAAATCTTGATTAGAATGATTTGTGGTGAAATTCATAATAAAAAAAGAAATAATTATTAAAAATAAAGAGAAAATTATTAAGCAGAAAAGCTTTTTAGATTTGGTAAAACTCATATTGATAAATCTCCAAAATTAAAATTTTAATTACTACAAAAAATAAATTAAAATATGAACAAGCATCAGCGATAACCCTTTAGAATAAGGGATTCGCAATTTTTTATAACTAGCTAGATTGTGATAATTCTTGCAATTATTTATTAACAGCAATGATCAAGGAATCTAAATGTTTATAACGTAAATAAATTAATTAAATGGTGTATAATATTTAAAATTTGGTGAAAAAATTAGTAAAAGAGATTTTATATTTTAATGATATTTACATGAATTTTATTGTCAAATATTTTTTTAACTAATTTAAATATTTTAAAATAAATTATTTATATTTAATTGATTTAATATGAAAGATTAATTCCAAAATAACGAATTAATGAGGATTTTCAAGGATAGAGATGAATAATTTTATAATCTAAAAAATAGACAAAATTTAAAATTAAAAGGCAAAAAACTTAAGCTAAAAAATAATAAATTATTAAATATTTCAAGAAATTAATATTAAAATTTAGTTTTATAAAATAGTTATTTTTAAAGAAAAATTTTATAATTATTTAAATTATAACTAGTTATAATA
>CAMCSJ010000110.1 GCA_945878005.1 Rickettsia typhi
AAAAAAATATTTATAAAATAAATTGATATTAAATTTATCTTCAAATAATTCACCTATGCAGATATTAAATCGTAAAGCACATTTCAATTACAGCATTTCGCAAGAAATTGAAGCTGGAATTATTTTGATTGGAAGTGAAGTTAAATCGATCAAAGAAGGAAAGGCAAATCTTAATGATTGCTATTGCGTTGAGATAAAAGGAGAAATATTTTTAATTAATTGCCATATTAGCGAGTATAAAGGAGCAAATCGCTTTAATCACGAACCTAAAAGAAATAGAAAATTATTACTTCATAAAAAAGAAATTAACAAAATCATTGGCAAGATAAATGTTGAAGGATATAGCTTAATTCCTTTAAAAATTTATACCAATAAAAAAAATTTTATTAAAATTTTAATTGGAGTTTGTAAAGGAAAAAAATTACACGATAAACGTCAATCAATTAAACAGCGAGACGAAGCTCGACACATGCAAAGACATAATGAATAATCTTAAATTTAATTTTTACCATGAATGAATTTTTAATTAAACCCTTATCAACACTTGCTAGAGTTGGGGATACTCTTAGTGTATATCTTGAAAAACTTATTAATGGCAATAAAGTTTTTGACTTGCTTTTGCATAAACCTTCTAGAGTAGAAAAAATTTCTATACTTCCTAAAATTAGCGAAATTATCAATAATGAATTAGTAATAATTACTGGAAAAGTTGAGGCTCATTTTCCTCCTGCCAATTCTCGTCAGCCATTTAAAATAACCTGTTATAATCAAGGTGGTTATTTTAATTTAGTATTTTTTAAAATTTTCCCAAGTCAATTACAAAAATTAAAAATCGGCAATGAAATTGCGGTTCTAGGGAATTTTACAAAAATTTTAACTGACAATCAAATTGTTCATCCTCAAGAATTTCTTCCGATTTGTGACATTGAAAAAATGCCGAGATTTAATGTTATTTATCCTTTAAGCTCTAAGATATCTAATAAATTTCTTTGTTACAAAATTAACGGAATTTTAAAAAAAATTACCGATGATTTTGAAGAATGGATCGATATTCCTACTAAAGAAAGATTAGCTTTTCCAACTTTTGTAAATGCTTTAAAAAATCTGCATTCTCCAAAAAATTTTGAAGATTTATTACCACAAAATATTTCACGAAGAAGATTGGCTTACGATGAATTACTCGCTTGGCAATTGG
Source organism: Rickettsia typhi (assembly GCA_945878005.1). Taxonomy (GTDB): domain Bacteria; phylum Pseudomonadota; class Alphaproteobacteria; order Rickettsiales; family UBA1997; genus CAILUF01. The sequence goes on from CAMCSJ010000110.1 coordinate 1,196, forward strand.
CTATGCGTCTCGTTAAAAACAGTAATAACAACCTTAAGCAAAAAAAAATTATTTCCAAAAATCAATGTGATTTTACAAAATCTTTTTTAGATTCATTGCCTTTTGAGCTTACAAAATCACAGCTTAAAGCCATTGATGAAATTAATTCAGAAATATCTTCTTCTAAAAAAATGCTCAGACTTTTGCAAGGGGATGTTGGAAGTGGAAAAACTATTGTGGCAATTTTTGCTTGTCTTGAAAATTTAAATTATAATAAACAAGCATGTGTAATTGCTCCTACAACGGTATTAGCTAAACAACATTTTCATTATTTTAAAAAACTACTTTTGGATTTTAAAATTAATATTGAATTATTAACTTCTGCCAATACCAAAAAACAAAAAAATGAAATTAATAACAAACTTAGAGAAGGGCAAATTGATATTTTAATTTCAACTCATGCTGTTCTTGAAGATGAGGTAAAATTTAAAAATTTAGGATTGGCAATCATTGATGAACAACATCGTTTTGGAGTTTTGCAAAGATTGAAACTTGTTGAAAAAAGCGATGATGTTGATTTATTGTTAATGAGCGCAACACCAATTCCTCGAAGCTTAATGATGGGATTATATGGCGATATGGATATTTCGATTTTAAATGAAAAACCTAAAAATCGACTTGAAATTACTACCTCAATTATGTCCAATAAAAAAAGTTCGACTCTTTACGAATCCTTGCTGAAAGTAATTTCGCGAGGTGAAAAAATTTATTGGATTTGTCCTGCAATTGAAGAAAATGAAGAAATTAATCTTATTTCAGTTGAAAGTAAATTTAATGAATTACAAAAAAATTTCGGTGAAAAAAAAGTTACAATTATTCATGGCAAAATGAAGGAAAGTCAAAAAGAAAAAGTTATGCAAGATTTTGCAAATCCAGATGGAGATTCTAAAATATTGGTTGCAACAACGGTAATTGAGGTTGGAGTAGATGTTGCGCAAGCAACCGTAATTATCATTGAAAATTCTGAAAATTTTGGTCTAGCTCAACTTCATCAACTTCGTGGAAGGGTTGGAAGAAGTGAAAAAAAATCATATTGCATTTTGTTATATGGTGAAAAATATGGAGCAATTCAAAAGCAAAGATTAGGAATTTTACGCGAATCAAATGATGGATTTTTTATTGCTGAAGAAGATTTGAAACTTCGCGGAAGTGGTGAATTAATTGGAACCAGACAAAGCGGATTTCCCGAATTTCGCATCGCTGATTTAAATTTCGATAATGATTTATTAAAAATTTCTCATCAACAAGTTTCATTAATTCTCAATAATGATTCCTTACTTTCAACTGAAAACAATAACAAATATCGATATCTAATGAAACTCTTTGGATATAGTGAATTTCTGTCATTAGTTAAGAGTGGTTAAGTAGCAACTATCTGAGTAATTTGGGGTTGAATTAGAGGCGAAGATTCTCTTGTTATTCCTAGACTTGTTGCATCATTATTAGGTGATGTTCGAGGCGATCCTTGATAAGATGATCCTCGTGATCCTTGCCCTAAAACAATCTCTGCTAATGTTTGATTTTCTGGATCGACACCAACCTCTTCTTCTTGTCTCTTCGAAAATTTTGATGCAACAAATGAAGCAACTGAATGAAAACTTGCTGAAACTATCGCAGTTAAAGTAGAAATTGAAGCATTTGTTAATGAAGAAATATCCTTATTATCTTCACGATCACTAAATGAGTTAGCAACAGCTTGGGTTGTTGAATAAAAAATTAAGGCAAATGCAAAATGATTCGCAAAATTTTGAACAATTGGTGGTAATTTTTTATAATAATTATTGATTTCTCTTATTCCTTGGGAGTCTAGAATTCCTTGCCAATAAGATGAATTTTCCTGAATTATTTCTTTAACTTTTGGAATTTTTAAAGATGAACTAATCAATTGAGATGAAGCAAGTCCAATTCCTGCAACTTCGGGACCTTTTACAATCGAAACTGCAATTAATCTGGTTAATTGTTCGGTAATAGAATTAAATAATTCACGATTCTCTTGAGTCATTTCATGATAGCTTGTTAAAATCATGCTTAATGCTCTGGCTGATGCAGTTGGAAGTTCTATTTGTAAACTATTTTCAATTAATTTTTCGATAAGTGGATTTTTGATAATTGAAGAATTTCTTGGGTCAATATCGCTAGAATTATCTGGCGAAGAAGTGATATTTCTTGGGAATTCAGTTCGATTTCCTATCCTTGTAAAAAGTGTTTGATGAGGTGAAGTTGCGGTCGATCCTGAAGTTTGAAGAGGTGAATCAAAAATAAAATGATTTGCTGTAGTATCATTCAAAGGAATTGAAGTCGATAAAGATTCATCAGGGCAAGAGCTAATTTTTTTAAAAATCGGGTTATCTTCTCCTATCATTAAATCCGGATTAATTTTTTGAATATGATCATTTACCATTTCAAATAATTCTTTACCCAAACCATATCTTATGCTCATTTGCCTAATCATCTCAACCATAAAAACATCTAACATCATCATTTCTTGATAATCTTCATGCGGATAATTTGCGACAAAACCATCTCCATAATATTGCGTCATTATTGTAGCGTTAATTCCTTGGCTAACAAGGTGATTGATTACTTCCTTAAATGCAAAATTTGATTGCTCTAAATGCCCTAAAAATGAATGTAATTGTTCATGATTTGAAATCATCAAATTTCTAAGAGTTGATTGAGAATTAAAAAAAATATTACTACCAAAATGTTCGCCAAGTTGAGGATTTTGAATTGCATATTTTCCATAATCGGTAATTCCAGAATCAGCTCTAATTCCCATTCTCATTTCATTAATTTCGTGCAATAATGAAAATAAATCATCTCGAAGATTTGGTTTAGATTCATAGATTTCAATATTTCCTTGCGATGAAAATATTTGGAATGAGCGATAGAGATTAGAAATTTCTTGTAAATTAAGTTTTTGCAATGATTCAAAAAATTCACTAAATGTTAATTTATCTACAAAATATTTTGTTAATTGTTGATAAAAATTTTCGACTTCTCTTTGATTGGCATGAATAGTTTTATCATCGATACAAGTAATATTTGCACTAGATAAATATTTTAAAATTAAGTTTGTTGAATATTCAATTTTATCAAATGAAACTGGCAATTGGGTTTTATTGCCATCCAAAAATCCAGGTACAAAAATTAATTTATTTTCAGGATTAATAAATCCACTATGAATTAAATTATTGAGATCTATTGAGATCTTATATCTTGTCTCATTATCTTGAAAATAAAAGGCTTGATACCATCCTCCAAATTTATCGGATTCATCTTGTGGATCAATTTGAAAATCGGTTGAATTGGCAATAGTTTGATTTGGAAAAGTCATATTTGGGGGTCCAAAATAATTGGGATCATTTGCATATTTCAAATCCTCAATCATGGTTGCTAACTGATCCTTATATTTTTTAAAAATCCCTTCCATTATTTTTAAACAATGATCTTCAGCTTGCTTTGGAACTCTTAAAGGTAAAGAAGGAGATTTTTCATCAACAGCTTTAGAAAATATTTCAAAAAATTTTAAATGTTTATCAGCTGGAAAGTCTGCTGCACTTTGCATTTCAGCTAATATTTTATCAACTTCTTTTACAAAATCCCTAAAGGAAGTTGTTGTAGATATTAGTTTTAAACTATCTTTAAAT
>CAMCSJ010000111.1 GCA_945878005.1 Rickettsia typhi
CCAATATAGGGAATTTTATTGAATAAATTAATTTGAAAAAAGAAAAAATAATGCAATAATTTGGATACAAAATTGGTTGCTTTTTGATTTGATATTACAAAAAAAGTTGGTAAAAAATCCCGATTAATTAAATGCGACATTTCATGAGCCATAATGCTTCTAAGCGATAATAAAAATTCCTTTGAATCAGCGCAAGAAACTAAAAAATGATCAATAATTCCTTTTGTTAAAACCACTGCTCCGCTGGACATGCTACTAACAGCGTAAGCATTAATTTCATTAGAATTTTTAATGTAAAGTTTAACACCTTTGCAATTAAATTTTTCTTGAGTTTGACTAAAAATTTCTTTTAAAAATTCATAACCTTTAACCTTATCAAATTTTTTGCAATTTTTTAAGGATGAACGAAGTGAAAACCCAAAAAGAAAATCTAAAAAAATATAGATCAACATAAAAAAACTTGTTAAGAAAATTAAAAATGCAACGATAATTTTAATCTTATAAGCAAGTGAATATTCAATAACGACGCTGTTTTTAGTAAAATCAACAAAGGGTGCAATTGTTGCAATAATTGGAGCTATCAAAAAAACAATATTGACTACGGTTAGAATATAGATGAGAATTAATTTTAGCGGTTTAGCAAACATTTTATTTGAAACTAATAATTTTAAATTATATTTTAAAAAGGATTGTTAAGTTATAATAATCAAACTTGCAATTTATTTTTTACAAAAATTTTAGATTTGTAATTTTAAATTTTAAAAATTGTTTTTTAAAACGATAAGATTATTTTAAATTATTAGCAAAGTTAAATTGCTCAAGTAAATTTTCAATTTAAATTTTATTTATTTCATGCGTAAAATTACAATTAACAATATTTCAATTGCCAATAATCTCCCCTTCGTTTTGATAGCAGGACCATGTCAAACTGAGTCTTTAGAGCATTCTTTAATGATTGCCAAAACTGTAAGTGAAATTTGTAAAAGATTAGATATCGGATTTATTTATAAATCATCTTTTGACAAAGCTAATCGATCTTCAGTTCAAGGAAAAAGAGGAATTGGGCTAGAAAAAACTTTAGCAATTTTTGGAGAAATTAAAAAACAATTTAATTGTCCAATTTTAACCGATATTCACAATGAAGAGCATTGCAAAATTCTTGCTAAGTGCGATGAAGTTGATGTTTTGCAAATTCCTGCTTTTTTATGTCGTCAAACTGATTTGCTTGAAGTTGCCAGTAAAACTAACAAGGTTATTAATGTTAAGAAAGGTCAGTTTTTAGCTCCATGGGATGCTCAAAATATTGTCAATAAATTTGATCATTTTGGAAATCAAAAATTAATGTTAACCGAAAGAGGAGTTAGCTTTGGATATAATACATTAGTTTCGGATATGCGAAGCTTGCCAATTATGGCAAAAACTCTTTGTCCTGTAATTTTTGATGCAACTCATTCGGTTCAACAACCTGGGGGACTTGGTGGAGCAAGTGGTGGACAAAGAGAATATGTCGAAACTCTCGCTTCAGCTTCAGTTGCGGTTGGAATTGCTGGATTATTTATGGAAGTTCACCAAGATCCTGATAATGCTCCATCTGATGGTCCATGTATGTTAAAATTAGATTCCTTAGAAAAATTATTAATTAAGTTAAAAAAAATTGACAATATCACTAAAGAATCTTAAAAATAATTAAACATCATTAGTTTAAATATAATTAAATATTTTATAATAATTTATAAGCAAAATGAATAATTTATCAAAAATTCTAGTTATTGATGACGATACCAGACTTAGATCTCTTCTAGGTAGATTCCTTGAGGAAAATGGTTTTGAAGTTTCATTGGCAAAAGATGCAATTGAAGCATTAGAGTTAATAAAAAATAATGAAATTTCCAAAATTAATTTTGATTTACTAATCGTTGATGTGATGCTTCCAAATCTTAATGGCATTGATTTCACCAGTGAGTTTAGAAAAAAATATTCAACTCCCGTAATTATGCTTACTGCTCGAGGCGAACCTAATGATCGCATTAAAGGTCTTGAATCTGGAGCGGATGATTATATGCCAAAACCCTTTGAGCCAAAGGAATTGCTGTTAAGAATTAATAATATTTTAAAAAGAATTTCCAACCCCAAACAGCAATCAAATTTGAATTGTAAATTTGGAGAATTTGATTTTAATTTAACTGATTGTCGATTAAAAAAAGCCGATAATTTTATTCATATCACTGAAAGTGAAGCAAAAATTTTAAAAATTTTATGCGAAGAGCAAGGCATTGCAGTTAGTCGTGAAAGGCTTTCCAAGCTTTGCGGAATTGATGATCGAAGTATCGATGTTCAAATCACTCGCCTTCGCAGAAAAATTGAAGATAATCCCAAAAAACCTCATTATCTTCAAACTGTAAGAAATTTTGGATATGTTATTTATCGCTAAATTTTTTCAAAAAATTATCTACTATAATCATATTTTGCAATGATGGACCCTACTCGACCACAAAATGATGATGGACTTAATGTTCAATTTGTTCCAGAAACTGTAATATTTGAGACCGATTTTGAACCTTTTACTTTCAGTGCTGTTAATACCTCGGGAGATACATCATTATGTGGATATAACGCAATTGCAAATTATATTAAATTCTTACCTCAATATAAAAGGCTAGAATGTTATCGCCAATTATTGCAGAAAACATGGGATAAAAATTATGAAGAATCTGGTTTTGATATTGATAATAAGCCAGCAAATCCATTTCAATCTCTTACACAAGATTTAAAATTAAAATTACTATTTATTGAAGAATTTTTTAAATTAAGGGAGTATAAAGCATATGATGATTATTTAGATCACAATACTTTTTCAGCTCAAGCTGATGATCGAGATATACATAGTATAATGAATTTAACTCTCATACAAAATGAAAAAATTGATCAACGACTTTTTGAAGATGCTAAGAGAGTTTTTTTAAGAAAATATTATAATATTGATCGATATTTTAAAGACACAATTCAATCACTTCAATATGGTGATGAAAAAATTTTTTTTAATGAATTTTTTTTAAAAAGTGGTTATACTTATAATACTGTAGGTGAAGTTGTTTCAGAGATAAATAAAAAAATTTCTTATCATCAAATTGATTATAATTCGGATAAAATAATTGAATTTTATAGAAGATCGCCATTGCAAAATTCATATCAACTTTGGCTTTCCACGATGATGGGTTTTTTAAGACAAAAAGGTACATTGATAGAAATTCAAGAAAGTGAAGAAAATTTTAACTCAATATTGCCAAATAATTCATTTATATTTTTTCGCGATCGTGATTTAGCAGTTAGGGAAAGGCAAAAAAAAATAGCTGATAATTTATTTTGTTGCAAGAATAAGCAATTGGAAGCAATAGAAACGGAATGTAAAAATATTAATACAGAAGAGATAATATCAGTCTCTCCTCAAATAAAAACTGAGGAATGTAGAAAAATTTTTTATTTGGCATTTGAGAAAATTTTAGATCAGCTTAGCGGACCTTGGGTTGTTGAAGGTGGTATAAAATTTCGCCATTTTTTGAAAAAAGCAGATTATGAAAATTTCTTTAACATACATTGCGAAGCAATGACTGCAGCCCTTAGACAATTAAAAGCAAATATTCAATTACCTCAAGCTATGGCTCAAGATGGCTCGAGTATGATAAGAGATCAAAATGTACAAAAAATTTTTCAAATTGCACTTAACCAATTTAAAAAAGAATTTTCATTTGAGCGTCAATATTATCATGCAATTAATTCAGATCCACTTTTAGTTAAACGCGTTACTCTTCCAAATGAACATTTTATTTCATATATTGCGCAAGATAAATTATTAAATCCATTTCCAGATAAAGTTGCGATTCAATCACTTTATTTGGATTCAATTAATCAAGAAAAGATTACGCAAGATGTTAAACAAACTCTAAAATCATTCATCGATAAAGAAGCTGAAAAATTTACTTCAGCTCAATCGCAATCAATGCAATTATTTTCGCTATTTGAGGAGCGTCCATCATCTTCCCCATCGATTAATACCAGTTTTCGATCATCAAGTTTATTTCAAAAATTACAAGGCAGACAAGATGATAATTTAAGATATCGAGTTTCAGAAGGTGAATTAGATAATAAGCCGATTCATGAAAGAATATCTCGAGCAATTGATCAAGCAATTGATCAATCAAAGTTATTTATTTCAGCTGATGGAGTTACTGATGCAGTTACTCAAGAAATCAATGATGATGAAATATTATTAGCAATGTTATTAGCAAAAAATTTTGGTGGAATTGGCACTAAAAGTGACCAAATATTTCCTGCGGAAAGAAATCATCTTGATCGCGAAAGACAAGCATTGGTGAATTTATTATTTAATAGAAAAGGAGATGGGAGTAAAGAAATAAATCAAGTTTTATTTAACAAGCTTGTAAATTTTTCTGCAAATTTTCAAATTAAATGCAAAGAATCAGGAATTTATTCTGGAAATACAGCTATCGACGAAAAAGATTTACTAGATCAAACATCGATACAAACAAGACATGGACTTCGTCTTGCTTTCATTCCCGATGAATTTCTCCTTGAATATCTCAATAAACCCCAAATTAAGAAAGAATATAAAGATGTTGCAAAAAATCTGATTGCTAAAAATATCACACAAAGACAATTATCTCCCCAAGGAGCTCTTACATCCCTACATTTAGTAAAAAACTCATAAAGACTACGAGCCCTAGCTCCCCCCTTGAGGGGGAGCAGGCGAGCGAATCGCAACGGTAGTTGCGGTTTGGGAGCCGTGGGGGGTCAGAATACTATAGTTTCAATGGATTTAGCAAC
>CAMCSJ010000112.1 GCA_945878005.1 Rickettsia typhi
TACGGAGTTTTATGTTTAATTCTTTCAATTTTTTTAGTTCCCGAGACAGGTGGATTTAATAATGACGAAAAAATTCGCCATGCTTTTAAAAAATATTTTGGAATTTTGCATGATGATAATTTCTTAATTAATGCATTATGTGGTAGCACTATGATGGCATGTTTAATGAGTTATATGACTGCTTCTCCTTTCTTATATCTTGAATTTTTCCATACCTCTACAACTTTTTATAGTACAGTTTTTAGCGTTAATGCCATTGGTTTTATTGCACTTGCTCAAATTAATGGCTATTTGCTTAGAAAAAATAAAGTTGAAAATATTTTGAATAAATTAATTTACATTCCCTTAATTGCTGGTTGTAGTTTAATATTATCGGTTTTTATTGAACAAAACTTATTTCTAATAACTTTTCTTATTTTTATTTTAATTTCAATATGCGGAGCAATTAATCCCAATACTTCTGCATTATCCCTTGCCAATCAAGGAAAGCATACAGGTTCTGCATCGGCATTATTTGGAACAATTCAATTTATTACCGCAACAATTTTTTCACTTTTAATAAATTATTTTCACGATGGAACTGCAAAACCAATTTGCTTAATAATTGGAAGTTGCGGAGTTTTATGTTTTTTAATTAAGAAAATTTTTGGTGAAAAATTTATTGAAAAAAGAGCTAAAAAGAAAAATTTATTCATCTATTAAACTAAATTTGCAAAGCAAATTTAAGTGAGATTTATAAAAATAAATTTATTGCGGATACGGCGATTCACTCGCCGTGAAGCAATTCAATATTAAACTAAATTTGCAAAGCAAATTTAATGAGATCAATGCAAATTTAATGAGATCAAAGCAAATTTAATTTGTTAAAATACCTTCGCAAACCTTTGATATTATTGAGTTCATAACTAACCATTGATTTTGAGGAATAACAATTTTTTCTTCATCAATTATTAAAAAATTTTGATCTTGAAGTTTTTTTAATTTTTCTAAATCAAAAATTTTATTAAATTTTTTACCAATAATTTCCTCAATTTTTTTAATCATAATTCCTTCTTTTAATCTTAATCCCATTAAAATAATTTCTGCGATGAGTTCACTATTTTCAACGATTTGCGAAGTTTGAATTCCAACTTGATTTTCCTTAACTTTTTCTAACCATTTTTCGGGATTATGAATCATCATAATTGCAGTTCTTTGATTATCCTCATCACTTTCAAAGCAAATTCTGGAATGCGCTCCAGCTCCTATCCCGATATATTCATCACTTCGCCAATAAGCTAAATTATGTTGAGATTGATAATTTTTTTGAGCATAATTTGAAACTTCGTAAATATCAAAACCATTTTCAGCCATGATTTGATTGGTTATTTCATAAAATTCACTGGCAAGATTTTCATCAGGCATAATAAATTTTTGTTGATTAAAATCGCTAAAAAATTGCGTTCCTTTTTCGATGGTTAATTGATAAAGTGAAAGATGTTTGGTAGAAAATTCGATCGCTTTTTTTAACTCTTTTGACCAATCTAAAATAGTTTGTTTTGGACGAGCATAAATTAAATCAAACGAAAAATTTTCAAAATTTTCTTGGGCTAAATTTATCGCATTAATCGCTTCTTTTGCACAATGTTTTCGTCCTAAAAATTTTAAATCATCATCATTGAGAGCTTGAATTCCTATCGATAATCGATTTATTCCTAATTTTTTAAATTGCTTAAATTTTTCACTTTCACTTGAAGAAGGATTGGCTTCAAGAGTAATTTCGCAATCTTTTTTTACGATAAATAATTTAGCAATTTTTTCTAAAATTCCTGCTAATAAAAAATTTGGCATTAGTGAAGGAGTTCCTCCTCCAAAAAAAATTGAAACTACTTCTCTTTGCTTAATCTTAGATGCAAAATATTCCAACTCTTGGCAATATGATTTTAAAAACTCATGATCATTAATTTCTTTTCTAACATGGGAATTGAAATCGCAATATGGACATTTTGATTCACAAAATGGATAATGAATGTAAATTGAGAGTTGCTTTAACATTTTTAAATTGGTAAAATATTTTTAAAAAAATTTAAATTAATTACTTATGCTTCAAATCGCAATTGTCGTTTTTCGCGAAGTTCTAGAAATCGCCTTAATCCTTGGTATTCTTGCTTCATCAACCAAAGAAATCAAGGGAAGAAGTAATTATATTTTAGCAGGTTTATTTTTAGGGATTGCTATTTCAATTGCTTTAGCATTTTTTACTGACCAAATTTCTAACAGCCTTAATGGCATGGGGCAAGAATTTTTCAACGGATTAATTTTATTAGCTTCAGCTTTCATGATCGGTTGGACCACATTATGGATGCAAAAACATGCTCGAAATTTATCAGGCGAATTAAAAAGATTAGGCAATTCAATCAAAGATGGTAAAAAGCCATTATATGCCTTATTGATTGCGGTGTTATTTTCGGTAATTCGTGAAGGAACTGAGATCGTACTTTTTACCTATAGCTATTTTATTTCAGGAATAAAAATTTATTATTTGATTGGTGGATTAGTTACAGGAATTTTTTGTGGAAGTTTAGTTGGAATCGCTTTATATATCGGGATCTTAAAAGCATTTGGAAAATATTTTTTCACAATCACCAGTTGGTTATTAATTTTCTTTGCTAGCGGAATTGCTTCTGCAGGAATTGGTTTTTGGCAAAATGCTCAAATTATTCCATCATCAAAAAATCCTGCTATTGATTTATCGGACATTATTTCACAACAAAGTTTTCTAGGAAAATTTTTAAATATCTTCCTTGGCTATATCGATCAACCATCTGGCATGCAATTATTGGTTTATTTCTCAACCTTATCAATCTTAATAATTGGTCTAAAAATTGCAAAAAAAATATAAAAAATAGTTTTATTTTAAAATAACTAAAAGTAAAATAATTTGTTATAAATAAAGAAATTATTTATTGTTAAATAATTTCTACAATAATCTAATTATTTTATGCAAAGTTTAAAACTCCCTTCGAATTCTTCTAAGTCTTTACCCAATAAAATAGGCGATGATGTTTTATCAGCCGATCTTCAAAATGATTCTTTAGCAACAAATCCTGAATCAATATTAACAAATTTAAATGCGATTCATAATTATTTAAAAAGTTTAAATTTTGGCGAGGTTGATCATGAAGCTCTTAAGAGATATCAAGATAGCCTTCAAAAATTCTATGAATCATCAACAAATAAAACCGAAGAAATAACAGAAATTTTCAATAAAATAAATCAACAATTTTTAAAATTTGAACAAGAAATTCTTCAACAAAATTCTTCTTCATCTACTTCAACAAAATTACCCCAGATTTTAGAAGTTCAAACTCCAAGATCCATTGATACTCCTAGGAATCCCACCCCTAGAGATGATTTAATTATTAAACAACAATTAAGAATATCAGAGCTTAGAGGATTTATAAAAGATCTTAATTTAAAGATTAATCAATTACAAGAAACCGTAAAAGTAACTGATGAAGAAAAAACTAAATATCAACAAGAATTATCTTTCTATCAAGAGCAAAATAAATTTTTAGATCAATCAAATACCAATCTCCACGATCAACTTAAATCATTAGAAAAAAAATCAGAAGATCAATTGCAAGTTTTAAAATCTCTTAAAGATGAAAATGATAAATTAACCCAAGAAAAAAAATTGATGCATGAGAATAAAGAGCAACTTACTGAACAATTTGCAAGAGAAAGAACCAATTTTCGAGCTTCTATAAATCAGGCTTTAGAAGGAATTAGAGAAGTTGAAAATCATAAAATAAAATTAGAACAAGAAATTAGTAAATATAAAATTAATGCCGATGAATTAAAAAAACAAATTCAAGAATTAACACAAACAAATCAAGAATTAGTCCAAACAAACCAAGAATTATTGACTTATGCTCAAGAATTGGAACTTGAAAAAGCCTTAAGAGATAACCCAATTAATGATCCTTTATTTTCAGAAATTTATTCGCAATCAGATCGCTCTTCAAGAGATGCTAGGGATAGAATTCTTGAAGGGGATCAATTGTTGAGTAGTTCAGTTTTAGGCGAATTAAGAAATCAAAGAGCGAGAGCTGATGAAGATGATTTTCTCTTAGAAAATAATAGTCAAACTGGTGATGATGATTTTAGAAAAAGACCTAATGATCCTGACAACCCGATATACTTATCTAGTCAACCAATCTTTAGCCAACCAGATTCTGGATCAAATGAATCAAAAATTTTAACTCCAATCCATAAACCTTCCATAGAAACCTCATTTCAACCAAATCATCGAAGAGATCAATCATCTCAAGCACAAAAAGATTTACAATCAGAAAAATTAATTGGAACTACAGAATATTTTGAAGAAGAATTAACGAAAAAAATTGCAGAAGGATTAGCGAAAAACGATGATAACAAATCATCTATAACTATTTCATCAACTCCACAAAATCTTAACCAAGACCATACTCCTAGCAATGCTATTGCTACTAGCACTAGCAATAGTCCTATTGCTATTGCTACTTTGGGATTTGCAACACAATCATCATCCTCTGAATCGGATTCTCCCGATCAACAACAAAAACCTTCCACTTCACCTTCACCTCAACAAAATCAATTACCCTCCACAACTGCAAGCCAAGGTACTGAAATCAACTCCTCTAACCCATTACTGCGAAATACGCAATCATCACAAACTGCATCTTGCTTCGTAAGATTACTTCCAAGATGCGTATCTCCTTCAACACCCGATTAAATCCAGCTAATTATCATTTGAAAGTAAATTAAAAATTGAGAAAATATCGATATAATTTAGAAATTTTCTTCACT
>CAMCSJ010000113.1 GCA_945878005.1 Rickettsia typhi
GGACTTAACTACCGTTAAGCCCTTCTAAATCTGCTCCCCCTCAAGGGGGGAGCTAGGTGCTCGAAGGTTTCTCGAGCTTGTGGAAATTTGTAGGGGCGTAAGCCCTCAAGGGGGGAGTTATGAGCCCGTAAGCGTTTCAAGTATTTCTGTAAATTGTAGGGATGTAAGCCCTCAGGGGGGGAGCTAGGTGCTCGAAGGTTTTTGTGAGTTTGTAAAAATTTGTAGGGATGTAAGTCCCTTTGAGGGAGAATCGACGAACAAGCCTTTAGTGGTTTAAAGACTTAGAGGGCGGTTGGATTATTCGCACTAAAAAATAGCCCTAAACGGCTATTTTTTACGCAAATAACCAATCGCAAATTTAACTTCAATTGATGTAACGTAATGTAAAATTATTTATATAAATTATTTTCAGATTTATAAATATTATAAATCTTTTTTAAGATATATTTGTGGAGCCTTGTAAAATAAGCCTCGAGAGGCAAAATAGCATCACATTTTTTTAATTATGCCTTATTTGCAGAAATTAACTAAGGACTTGTCGCGAACTTATTTGCAAAAATGGTCTTAATTACTTAATCGCGAAATTATTTGCTTGCGAGGAATGAAATTTACGAGATGCTTAAGTTCTAATCCGCTTTCTTTTGCGCTTAAGGCTAAGCGAATTGGCATAAATAATTCTTTGCCTTTTCGGGGAGAGATTTTTTTAATGCTATCAAGCCATAATTGCCAAGAGTTCTCATCGGTAGTAACATTTGGCAAAACTTCTAAACATTGTTTTAAAAATTCCTGATCTTGAGGTTTATTTGGGTAAGAAAAATTACCAAAACAAATATCGATCCACTCAATGATTTCATGAATGAAAGTAATATTTCCTTTAAAAATATTCCAAAATTCGCTAGAAATTTCACAGTTAGATTTTAATTGTTTCAAACGGTTTTTAACAATATTAAAATCAATATTTTGTATTAGCTTATGATTAATATTATTGATTTCCAATAAATCATAATTAGTTGCTGATTTGGAAAATTTTTCAAAAGAAAAATCTTCGATTAACCCTTTAAAATCCTGATGAATTTTTAGTGAATCACTAGTTCCAATTTGTGCTAAGAAATTAACAATTGACATCGGTTCATATCCATCATTACGAAGTGATTTAATGTCAAATCCTCCTTCTCTTTTAGAAATTTTTCCCGATGAAGCTTTGACCAAAGCCAAGTGAGCAAAGCATGGGGGAGTTGCATTTAAAGCTTCAAAAATTTGAATTTGAATTGCGGTGTTGGTAATGTGATCTTCTCCACGAATTATGTCAGTAATTTGGTAATCAATGTCATCAACAACACTGCAAAAAGTATAAGTTGGAACGCCAAAACCATTATCATCTTCTTGGCGAATTAACACTGGATCGGAGAAATGTCTTCCATCATAAGTGATTTTTCCTTTGATTTTATCATCCCAAGAAATGATTTTTTCTTCAAGTAAAAAACGATAATGAGGTTTTAAACCTTGAGAGCGAAGAATTTTTTTCTGCTCAGAAGTAAGCTTTAAAGCATTGCGATTGTAGATCGGAGGAATTCCCGAGGCATTTTGAGATTTGCGTTGCAAATTTAATTCTTCTTCGGTTTCAAAGCATTCGTAAAGTCTGCCATTGGCAATTAATTTTTCTTTTGCAAGTTGATAATTTTCTAATCTTTGCGATTGGGTAAAAAATAAATCATAATCTAATCCAAGCCAATTGAGGTCTTGGACAATCATTTCGCGATATTCATCGCGAACTCTTTGGGTATCGGTATCGTCAAGTCTTAAAAAAAATTCGCCATTATTTTTTTTGGCATAAAGAAAATTAATGATTGCGGTACGAATATTACCAACATGCAAGAAACCAGTAGGGGAGGGAGCAAAACGAACTTTTATTGTCATTGAAATAAATCCAAAATAAAGTTAATAAAGAAAATAAAATTAACAAAAACTTAATTAAGTTATTAGATTAACCTAAAATCTTTTTTAAATACAAATATTTTTCTGGCAAATATTTTTCTGGCAAATATTTTTCTGGCAAATAAATTTCTGGCAAATAATTTTCTGGCAAATATTTTCCTTTGGGCAAATTTTATTTGAGAAGATTTTATTTTAACAGATTATTTTTTTTAGCATAGCTAAGCTCAATTTGCTTAAGGAATTCAGTAGTTGAAGGCAAATCAGCAGGAAGTAAAAAATCGCTATTGCAATATTGACATTTTTTAGGAGTAGATTTTTTTTTGCGAAATGACGGAATAATTAATCCCGTTAAAAAAAATAATAAAACCGATAATGACTTAGAAGATGATTTATTTGAATTATTCCCTTCGGTGATTCCTTTACAATCTGCACAGATAAATTTTTGAGAGGTCATTGGAAGAATTTATTGGTTATAGGATATCTTCGCTCTTTATCAAAAGACATTGTTGATAATTTAACACCAATTGTAGCTTGGTTTCTTTTATATTCACTATGAAGTAAAAGTCGATTAATTCTTAAAACTAGATCTTTATCAAACCCTTGTTTTTCTAAATCATTAACCGATTTTTCTTGTTCAATTAAATTAACTAAAATTTGATCGAGAATTTCATAATCAGGTAAGGAATCGCTATCTTTCTGGTTAAATCGAAGCTCTGCGGATGGAGCTTTGGAAATAATATTTTCAGGAATTAAATTAATTTTTTTAAGTAAAGAAAGCTTGCTAATATTAGCATTGCGAAATTTTACAATTTCATAAATTTGAGTTTTATAAAGATCTTTGATGGGATTAAATGCACCACACATATCGCCATAAATTGTCGCATATCCGCAAGCCAATTCAGATTTATTGCCAGTGGAAAGGAGTAGGGCATTACTGGAATTTGAAATACTCATCAAAATATTTCCTCTAATTCGCGATTGAAGATTTTCTTGAGCTAAAGACGAAGTTTGTTCGTAATTATTATCAAGAATTTCCAGCATTTTTTTAAATATTTCTTCAATCTCAATAATCTTTAATTCTGCTTGGAGATTTGATGCACATGACTTAGCATCATTATAAGATTCAAGTGAATTAAATCTGGTTGGTAAACCATAAAGTTTAACATTTTTACAGCCAATTGCATCAACTGCGATAGTTGCAACCAATGCAGAATCAATTCCTCCTGACATTCCGATAATAACTTTAGAAAAATTATTTTTTTTCAAATAATCCCTAAGCCCTAAAACCATTGCAAGATAAATCTGCTCAATTTTATTTTCAGTAAAATTTAATGAATTATTTATTAAATTTTTTTCAATTGAAATAGTGCTATCCTTTGCAAGAGTAATAATTGCATTATCTTCTTCAAAATTATTCATTTGCAATTTCAATTCGCCAAAATTGTTAATTATAAAAGATCCACCATCAAAAACTAAAGAATCTTGACCTCCAATTTGGTTTACATAAATCAGGGATTTTTTAGTAGTTTTACAAAATTCTATGGCATGATCAATTCGCTGTTTATGCTTGTCAATTGTGAATGGCGAAGAATTAACAACCAAAATATTATCACAAATTTGTTCATTGATTAATAGCCAATTTTTTTTCTGCCAAAAATCTTCACAAATTAAAATTGCCAAAGTTTGACCACGAAATTCAACGTAAGATAACGCTGATGATGATGAGAAATATCTCTCTTCATCAAAAACGGAATAGTTAGGTAAAGTTTTTTTATGAATAATATTTTTAACTTGACCATTTTCAATTAATAAAACTGAATTACGAATTACTTGCTTACCCTTTGAAATATCGGTAATTGGCGATCCAATCAATATTGCAGTTGTTATTTGTTTTGAATATTGAATAATCGAAGTTATTGCATCTTCACAGCTTTTAACAAAATGTTTATTTTTCCATAAATCTTCACAAGGATATCCGCAAATTGTCATTTCTGGGAAAATTATCAAATCGCAATTTTCTTCACTTGCCTTGCAAGCATTGTCAATAATGAGTTTTTTATTGAACTCAATATCGCCAACCGAATTATTTATTTGCGATAAATAAATTTTTAATTCATTTTTTAAATTATTTTTGACATTATTTACCATGCAAAATATTAGGAAATTTTGATTTAATTGATAATTTCTTTTTGTAAAAAATTATGTTGAGTTTCGTAAAATTTTTCGATAACCATTGAAATTTCATTTACTAAATTTTTAGCATTTAGCTCTTTATTTTCTAAGGAATATTCGCTACCCATTAAATTTATTTTAGCACGAAATTCTGCGGAAGAATTTAGTCCACTACTATACCAACCAATATGTTTTTTAGCAAGAGCAATTCCCGTAATAATCCCATAATGCTCAATCATTTCATTAAAATGACTAAGAACAATTTTTAATTGCGAATCGAGATCTGGAGAAGCTTGAGGAGTTTTACCATTAAGTTGATCATTAATTTGACTAATTAGCCAAGGCTTTCCGTAGCAAGCTCTTCCGATCATTACTCCATCTGCTTTTGATAATTCTAGTGCAGTTTTAGCATCATCATAATTTTTAATATCACCATTGGCAATTACGGGAATTGAAACCGCTTCTTTAACTTTTGAAATCGCTTGCCAATTGGCTTTACCATTATACATTTGACATCTGGTTCTTCCATGAATTGTCAGCATTTTTATTCCTACATCCTGAGCTTTTTTTGCCAAGGATGGAGCATTGAGATTTTCAAAATTCCATCCCAATCTCATTTTCATGGT
>CAMCSJ010000114.1 GCA_945878005.1 Rickettsia typhi
TTGTTGCTTTAAAGTGATTTGACATTTTTCTAATAATTTATCACTAATTGCCGAGCTTGTTCTTGCCATAAATTCTTTATTTTAGGTTAAATGAAGAATTATAAATTGTAGTTTTTAATATGTATAGTTAAATTTGATAATTGGTATAAGGCATTTAGGGATGTAAGCTCGAAAGTAGAAAGTAATTAAGATAAATTTTTTCCAATAGTTTTTATATTTTTTGTTAATAAAACAAAAATATATTAGCTTTAATCATAATTTATTAATTTCTAACAACATGTTGTACTTATTTCAAAGTAAATCATTTTATTTTCTTTGATATTTGAAGTGATTAATCGAGAAAGGTTTGTCACCTTAGAATATGTCAAGGAAGCATTAAAATATTTATCACTAAATATTGTTTTTAATCCTGCTCCAGCTAGCCTTCCATCTGAACCCCAATCTGCATATTTATTTTTGGCATAGCCATAATCGTAAAATGGCTCAAATGAAATTTTATTGAGATGAAATAGATTTTTATTAACAAATCCTAATTGTTTATCATCGTAATTTTTTATTAATGTTGCAATTAATGATCCGATATTAAAATTAATTTTGTTTCTTAAATAATATCCAGAATCTCCATTGATGTAATTTTCTCTAAATCCTCGAACTGAATAATATCCACCAACTGAAAATTGTTCAGATCCAAAAAGGGTTTGTTTGGCATATTGAGCATTAATTTCACTGACAAAAGTTGTTGGAGCATTCATCTTTGGGAGAGTAAATTTTTTGGAAAAATTGGCATAAAGTTTGAAGACATCAAATTGTGCTCTTGGTATTGTTTTTAAATAGTCTGGCTGATTTTTATTATTGTTTGCTGATCCTGTAAGGTCTAATTCTTTTTTAGCATTCATTAATTTCAACCCTTTTGAGTAAGAAGGATTAAGGTAGATACTGGTTGTGTTGTTGAGATATGAGGAGATTGCGATTCCAACATTTAGAATTGAGAGTTTTCTTATTGAATTGGTCAATTTTTCGTAATCAAGATAACTGGCTGATGATTTGACGGTAAGAGAAGCATTAGTTGAAAGTCTTAACTTAGAATTATTCAATAAAATCCGATCAATAGTTATTTTGGATGATTGCGAAAAGCCAGTTAGAGTTGAGGAAGTTTTTTCTCCTTGATTTTGTCCTTTAAATTCTGAACGCGAAAAATCGTAAGATAAAGTGTTATATTTGAAAGGAATTGAAAGATTTGTAGAAAATGATTTTATATCTTTGATTTTATTATCATCATGAATGTTGGTAGTGTAATTTAAATTTAAATTATCATTCAAAAAAAGTAGATTATCAAAGCTTGAAGAAAGATTGATGCGTTGAATCCCCGTAAATTTATTGCCCAAATTATCCTTGCTAATTGTAAATTTTGCAGGAAATTTTTTATTATTGTCAATTTTTACAATGCTTTCGCCAATTTTACTTCCTGGTTCAATTTTCATTACCGCTTGATTTGATTGTAATCGATTGATTTGATGCATTCCTTGGTTGATATCATTTAGATTTAAAACATTACCTTGAGCATTGCCAAAAGCCGTGAATTTTTGCATTTTTTCAATTATGCGATCTTTGCCAAAAGAAATTTTTTCGAGCTTGCCTTCGATAATTTGTAATTCAAAAATTCCATTTTGGAGATTTTGCTTTGGGACTTTTACCTGAGTTGTGACATAGCCTTCGCCTTGGTAATAATCATTAATCGATTTGATAATGGAAGCGAGAATTTCGCTTTCCATGCATTTGCCTATGAATGGTGCAAAAATTTTTTTTTGACGAAAATTAGAAACTGCTTTGGCATCAAGTAAACGAATCTCTTTGATCAATGTGCAATCAGTCATTTTGCCACTAACCATTGGCTGATTTTTTGTTAAATCTTCTTGCTTTTTTTTACTCTCATATTCCTTGCTGATCTTATTAAACTCAGCTGTTCTTTTATTATCTTCTAAAATATTTTGCTGTTGACGAATGATCCAATCTTGTTGATTGATAACCTCTTGAGCGTTTTGAGCAAAGCTTTCTAGTTGAAAAACAGCTAGAAAAAAAATTGTTAGAGTAAGAATTATTGGATTAATCATAATTTTATTTAAAAATTTCTTTGTAATCCAATTTTAATTTTAAAAAACCAAAACCCTTATTTTAGCAATAAGGATTTTGGTTAATAATATTTAATTAAAATCTATAAGAAATACCTAATTTCATTAAATCTAAATTAATTTTAGCACTGATTTTTCCGCCTACCAAGGTTGCATTATTATCAGAGGTAATTTTAAAATTTTGATATTTATTATATTCTAAATTAACTACCCAGTTTTTAATTGGTTGAAAGGAAAAACCAAATCCAAGAAGGCAGATGATTTATAGCCAGATTTTTTAGTGACTTGATTGTATGTAAAAGCAATATCTGTTGTTTGAATATCATATCCAATTTTTGAAATCCCAAGAGGAATATAAAAAGCCAATTGATCGCTGAAATCATAACCCAAATTAGCTTTAAGACTTATTGCATTTTTTAGCTTTATTTTCTGCGAAAAATAACTATTATATTGTCGAATAATGCTAGAGTTAATTTCATTATTCAAAAGATCGAAAGCAATTTCAGGTGCAACAAAAAAATTATTGAAATTAAAAGCATATTTATAATTGAAGCCAAAGCCATATTTAGAATTTTTATTGCTATGATTATAAAAGCGATCGATTCCTACTCTATTATCGCTGGCAAGAGTTGATGTGCTTTTAATTTTTTGAGTATTTCTTGATATGTTGAAACCAAGATAATTACCCTCAGTTTTGGCATAAGCCTGAGAGCTAAATAACGAAATGACGATGATGATTGATGATAGTGTTTTTTTCATAGGGTTTGATATTTTTGTTAAAAAAAATTCATTCAAATATCTGGAAAAAATATTTGAGTGAATCGGGTTATATTGATTAAGTTTTTTAGAAATCACTTAACCAAAATACTGATCTTAGCTTTCTCAATAGTTTGTTGAGCAAAATCCTCCATGGCTTTTTTGGCAAGATTTTGAGCTAAAGAATCTTTTGCTTTTTCATATGGTAAAATTTCTGCTGATCTTTCATCTTCAAATTTGATTAACACCCATTTATTGTTGGTTAAAAATGGTTTTGAGATTTGACCTTTTTTTAAAGTTTTTGCTTGTTTTAAAACATCCGCAGGAAGGCCATCCTCAAGGATAAATCCTAAATCACCACCTTTTTTACCAACCTCTTTATCAATGGATCTTTTTTTTGCTTGAATTGCAAAAGAGGTGGGAAATTTCACAAGAGTTTGATAAATCGCCTCAGCTTCATTTTGAGTTTTAGTAGCAATATAGCTAATTCTTAGATCTTTTTTATCTTTTAGTTTTGCAACAACTTCATCATAATTTTTCTTAACATTTTTATCATCGATTGCTTCCTTAGCAAGAGTGTAAAGGAGTTTTTGTTTAAGAAGTTCTGATTCAAAACTTTTTAATGATTCTTGATAATCTTTTTGTTTATTCAGCTTTCTTTTTTTTGCTTCCTTGTAGGAAATTTCTCTTAAAGCAATTTCTTTGATGATAGTTTCCTTTTGTTCTTGGCTAAGTTTGTCAAAAGTTAAATCTTTGAGTTTATCATTTTTGGCAATGAGTTTGTTTAATTCATAATTCGCATCTTTAAGGGTAACTTCACCAAGAGAATAGGTTGCAACAATTATGCTCGATGGATCACTATTTGGACTTGCTGAATTGCTTGATGATTTTGAATTGATGCTTTGACAAGAAAATAGAAGCAAAATTAAAGGCAATGCGAATAGAAGTTTTTTGGATTTAATTAACATCATATTTTGGTTTATATTAAAGTTTAAAAAAAATAATTATCTGATCAAACTTTTTATTATTAAATATGAATCCAACTAATTTAAAATAAAGTATTGATATTATTGTGTAATTGGTAATTATTTTTATATTTAGATCGGGAGCCACCACCACGCAAACCCGGCGTGTTGCTGTATTCCCTTGTTGAAGGTATTTTATTCCAGCAACTCCCGACTTATTTAAGTTTAAAATTGACTATTTAAGCTGTCAATAGGATTTACTAATTTTTTTATTATTTTTATAAATAGATAAATATTTTAGTTTTTGTTTGGAGATGTTGCGGTTTTGAAATTATGATTTTAAAAATCAAATCTTTGTTAATTTATATCGAAAGAAAACATTACAAAAAACTACAGCTTTAAACTAAAATCAATTGTTTGAGATGGTTGATATTATCGTGGAACATGATTGTGTAAATGTTAATTTTTTTTAATATCATTGTGAATTAATATCGGGAGCCACCACCACGCAAACCCAGCGTGTTGCTTTATTCCCTTGCTTGAAGGTATTTTATTCCAGCAACTCCCGATTTTTTAATTTTAAAATTGGTTATTTTATCAGTCAATAGGATTTAACAATTATTTTATTATTTTTATAAATAGCTAAATATTTTAGTTTTTGTTTAGAGATGTTATGGTTTTGAAATTATGATTTATTAGATCGATTCCTCACCTGCATAGAATTAAGATTTAGATCGCGATTTATTGATGAAACAATCGAGCCAGTATTAAAGTCAGTATTTGTTAAAGTT
>CAMCSJ010000115.1 GCA_945878005.1 Rickettsia typhi
TTGAAATTATATTTTTTCTCTTATCGAAATCACGGATCATTTCACGAAGATTGTTCTATAAAAATTGCCAAGGATTTGATTAATAAAATCAAGCCTAAATGGTTAAGGCTTAGTGGATTTTGGTTTCCTCGTGGAGGAATTCCTATCGATATTTTTTTTCAAACTTCGCTTCCTCCTAAGGATATTTTTATCAATGATGCTCCATCTTATAACTATAAAGCTCGATAATGATTTCATTTTTAAATTTTTCATCGCCAATTATTCTTCCCGAATTTGATCCTGCTATTTTCACGATCTTTGGTTTTTCGATAAGATGGTATTCCATGGCATATGTTGTTGGAGTATTATTTGGCTATTATTTTATCAAAAAACAAAATTCTAAATTAAATTTTATGAGCATTGAAGCTCAGGAGAATTTCATTAGCTATCTAATAATTTCAATAATCCTTGGTGGAAGATTAGGTTATGTCTTTTTTTATAATGCAGAATTTTATTTCCAAAATCCTTTACAAATTTTAGCTTTTTGGCATGGAGGAATGTCATTTCACGGAGGATTGATCGGGGTAATTTTAGGTAGTTATTTTTTTACCAGAAAATATCAAATTAAATTTTTTCAATTCAGTGATTATCTGGCTTTATCTTGTCCCGTAGGAATTTTTCTGGGACGAATTGCTAATTTTATAAATCTTGAACTTTATGGTCGAATTACTGATTCAAAATTTGGAATGGTTTTTCCAAATGCAGGAGAATTGCCAAGACATCCCAGTCAATTATATGAAGCGTTTTTGGAAGGTATTGTGATGTTTGCAATTTTAAATATTTTATTTTTCTTCACCAAAATAAAAAATTATTATGGATGTTTAAGTGGATTATTTCTAGTGATCTATGGAATTTGCAGAATCATTATCGAAAATTTTCGTCAACCAGATGAGCAAATTGGTTTAATTTTTAATTCAATTTCAATGGGACAGATATTATCACTTCCGTTAATGATATCGGGAATAGTAATTATTTATTTCAGTTTTAAAAAAATTGAAATTTCCAAATAATCATTAAAAAATTTTCTTCCAAAATATTATAAAAATTTTTTTTTAAATCTAATTTTATCAAATTCTTTAAATTATTAAATTTTTAACTATTTAATTTTTTTAAATTTTCTTGGTTTTTTTTAAAAAATTTTACTTTTATTTCATAAAAAAAAATTTGAAAAAAAATAAAATTTTACTTGCAAAAATTTAAAGAGCTTATTTTATTGATGTTATAATATAACATAGCTCTTCACCCTTAGAAACAATAGATTCAATTTTGAGAATAATTATTTCCCATTACTAAAAATTAACTTGATAGCATGTCAATATAATTATTTTTTAAAGTTAAAAATAATTTACTTTACTGATCAAAAAAAAAGCTGAGTATGATAAAACATTAAAACAAAAATAATTTAAAAATGACAGTTCAACAAATCGATTCATTAACTGCTTACGAAATGTTGAAAAATAATAAAAATTCAATTTTGGTTGATGTTCGTTCCACTGAAGAATTTAATTTAGTAGGAATTGTTGAAGCTAATAGTTTCAACAATCGAATGATATTATTGCCTTGGCAATCATATCAGGATGGACAGCAAAATCCTGATTTTTTATCGATTTTAAAAAATAAAATTAATATTTTTTTTAATGAAAATACTTCCGATATATCATTAATTTTTATTTGCCGAAGTGGTGCAAGATCTAATTACAGTGCTAATTATCTTGCTAATCTTGGCTATAAAAATTGCTATAATATTATCGATGGATTTGAAGGAAAGATGAACAGCAATAATCAAAGAAGTATGATTAATGGCTGGAAATATAATAATTTACCATGGAGACAATAATGATTCTAACTCAAATTAAAGAAACGGTGTCAAAAGAAACATTAAATAATAACAATAATTTGGAAAGCTTTTTTGCTTTTTGTCAAAATCATTTTGGTGTTGAAATTTATCAAAAATGGTTTGCAACCATTGAAATCTTTAGTCATACCAATAATGAAATAATCGTAAAATGTCCATCAAAATTTGAAAGAGATTGGCTTAATCGAGAATTTTTTCAAAATAAAAATTTTAAGAATCAGCTTCAAAAAAATCTTCCTTCGCTATTAAAAGTTTCGGCAATTTTTGTTCCTAAG
Organism: Rickettsia typhi; assembly: GCA_945878005.1. GTDB lineage: Bacteria > Pseudomonadota > Alphaproteobacteria > Rickettsiales > UBA1997 > CAILUF01. Next base: position 2,170 of record CAMCSJ010000115.1, read on the forward strand.
GAAGAAGTTCAAACTAATGATAAAAATGATTCTAAGGATGTTAAGACTCAAAATAAAATTGTTAATTTATCTAAATATCAAAATGTTTTTGCTTTTGGAACTGAGTTAAATACTAAATATATTTTTGAAAATTTCGTAAGCTCTAAATATAATAAAATGGCTTCATCAATGGCAAAAATTGTTGCAGGAATTGGTGATAAAAAAGATTTATTCAAAGAAAAAATTCCATTCTTTATTCATGGTTCGGTTGGAATGGGTAAAACCCATTTAGCTCAAGCAATTGCTTGGCAAATAAAAAATTCTGACAGTTCAAAAAAAGTTGTATATTTATCCGCAGAAAAATTCATGTATCACTTTGTTCAGTCAATTCGCTCAAATGATGTCATGAGCTTTAAAGAAAAAATGCGTTCAATTGATGTTTTAATTGTTGATGATGTGCAATTTATTGCAGGAAAAGAAAGTACTCAACAAGAATTTATGAATTGTTTTAATTCATTGGTTGAAGATAATAAACAAGTTGTTTTAGTTTGTGATCGTTGTCCATTAGATCTAGAAAATATTGATGAAAAACTAAAATCAAGAATTTCTGGAGGAATGATTGTTAATTTTAAAAATCCAGATTTTTCAGATCGCTTAGAAATCGTTAAATCAAAAGCGCTACAGCATAATATTGAACTTTGTAATAAAGTCTTAAATTTCGTTGCTGAAAATATTAAAACCTCGATTCGTGATTTGGATGGAGCGGTAAAAAAATTAGTAGCATCGCAATTATTTGGTGATGAAGAAATTACCCTTGATAGCGCAAAAACTATTTTAGCTAGTTATATTAAAAACAACAAAAATGAAGTTCCATCAATTGAAAAAATTCAAAAAATTGTTGCGGAGTTTTATAATATTAAAATTTCTGAACTTACTTCATCATCACGAGTTAGAAATATTGCTCGTCCTCGTCAAATTGCGATGTATCTTGCTAAAAAATTAACTCAAGAAAGTCTTGCGGTAATTGGTGGAAAATTTGGTGGAAAAAATCATGCAACCGTTATTCACTCAGAAAAACAAGTAATTGTGATGTTAAATAATGATCATAAAATTGCTGAACAAATTAAAATTATCGAAGAAAAAATTTCTGATAAATAATTTTCTTGTTTTGTGATTATATTTTAATTTTTGATGTCATAACTTAATATTTCCCTTATTTTATAAAGAATTATTTAATATTTAACTAAATTTGTTTTTTTCTAAAGTAATTAGTTATTTCCTACAATTATAGTTACATTTGATTATTTTTTGCTGTAAAATCAGCTCCATCTAGTTTTTGTGAATTTGATGATGAAATCATCACTGGCATTGGAGATGGAGATCTGCTATTTTCGGTTTTTGAAAAATTTCCAGATTGCAATAAAGATTGTGGTTCTTGTGGTTCTGGTTTTAAACCTAGATTATCTGGTTGAATTGAATTTTCAAGGATACTTGAACTTAATATTGACTGAGAAACTTGTAATCTAGAAGAACCCCCCATTTCTTCCTCTCTATCTGCATCAACTGAATATGAATCTGAGGATAATCTTCCTTCCTCTTGAGTGAACTCAAGAGATGCATTAACTACATCACTTCCTGAAATGCTGGATTCTTTGAAATCTGCTAAATCTTTATTTTGATGTCCAACAAATTTATCATTTAATTGACGATGAATTTTGGCACTTAAATATTGAGGAAGGATTACTGCCTTTGTTGGATTATATTGGTAATCGCTTTCAGGATTTTTTTTAAATTTTTTATTTTGTGGTAATCTTCCATCGCAATCACTATCACGGATGTGAATTTTAAATTCATCAGTCAAGTCATTTAATTTAGAGTTGATGTCTAGAGGATTTTGAGTATATTGTGGATCCTGAATATTCCATTTATCTCTATTAAAGATTATATTGTTAATTTCAGTAAAATAATTACTTCTAGTTGAAAAGGTTTGACAACGTTGATTCGCTGATTTAGATGAAAAAAAATATACTAGCAATGGAAGAAGCGGAATAATTGATCCAATTGCACCAAAAATAATTGGTGAAGCAATTTCGGAAATTGGAGTAATGCGATTAGTGATGTTAAAAATTGAACTAATTGCAAAACCAGAAAAATATGATAATCCTCTAGAAGTTGCAGTGGTATATTTAAAATTTATTGGTTTTTGAAGTTCATTTAGGGTTGTTTTAGCTTCACCTTTAAAATCAACATCTTTACTGACATTTTTAATTAGATCTTTGGTTGCTTCTTCAATTTTATTTCCAAAATGAGTTTGTAGATGACCAATATTTGAGATATTTCTTTTTGCTACCCCTTCAGTTATTGCGCAAGCAATTGATGAGATTATTCCAAATGTCATTCCACCAATTGGATTAACAAATGAAATTCCAAATGCTCCAAACAATAATAAAACATTTAAAATCATTACTCGAAATCTAACT
>CAMCSJ010000116.1 GCA_945878005.1 Rickettsia typhi
ATAATTTTCTTAATAAATTTAATAAAATTATGGATATTTCAAAGAGTAATCTTCAAGATTCAATAAAATCTTTATATCAAAAAACTTCTCATTCAAGATAGTTTTTTTAAAGGAGATAATGTTTTAATATTAAATTTTTTTTAAAAAAACCAAAAGTTCTTGAAATATTTCGAGTAAAATAATCTAATTTACGATTCTTGCCAATAAATCTGATGATTCTTTTTTAGTTTGCAAAGCAAGTTTCACACCAAGTTTTACAGCTTCCTCAAGATTAACTTTACATGATCCAGATGCTTCGTAAAAACTTTGACCATCATAATCAATGATCATAGTTTTCAACTGTAATTTTTTATTTTTTATTTCAGCGTAAACACTAACAGGAGTAGTGCAAGATGCACCTAATTCGCGTAAAAAAGCTCTTTCACTTTTAATGCAAATTTGGGTATCGTGATGATTTACTTTGTCAATAATTTCGATAATTTTTTGATCATTTTTTCTTACTTGAATTGCTAATGCACCTTGTCCACCAGAGGGAGGCATTTCTTCAAGAGAAAGTGGAGATTTGATCAATTGATTTTTGCCAAGTCTTTCTAATCCTGAAATAGCAAGAATTGTTGCATCGACAATTTCATCTTCAAAAATTTTACGCAAACGAGTATCGACATTTCCACGAAAATTTACGATTTTTAAATCACTTCTTTGTTTTAAAATTAATGCAGATCTTCGAGGTGATGAAGTTCCAATTACCGCATTTCTAGGAAGTTTAGCAATGCTGTGATATTTTTTGGAAATTAAACAATCACGAGGATCGAGACGCTGGGTAAAAGCGCAAATTTCAGTTTGATTGTCAATTACGGGTGGAACATCTTTAGCAGAATGAACAGCGATATCAATTTTATTTTCAAGCAAAGCTTCCTCAAGTTCTTTGATAAATAAACCCTTTCCACCAAATTCAGCAAGATTGCGATCTTGAATTTTATCACCCGAAGTTGATATTGGAATGATTTCAACTTTGATATTAGGATAATGATCAGCAATTAGTAAATGAACTTCGGCAACTTGAGTGAGAGCTAATTTACTGGTTCTCGTACCAATTCTAATAATCAAAGAATTATTTTTATTTAATGAAGATTGCTCAGTAATGGAGCTGATTTTAGAGCTGATTGCAGTCATCGCATTTAATAGTCGAATCAATTAAAAATAATTAATATTGTTAATTTTAAAGAAAAATTATCAATATTAATTAGTTTTTGTTGTTAATTAATGAAATATCTTGGATAAATTATTTTATAATTTTATCATCAAAAATTGATTTATCCTAGAGATTCCTATCTTAGCCTTGTCTAGCTTTGAAACGAGGATTGACTTTATTAATTACGTAAAGACGTCCTTTTCTGCGAACAACTTTGCAATTTTTATCTCTCTTTTTAGCTGATTTTAGTGAATTAAAAATTTTCATTATAACCTCTTTATTATTTTATTATTAAGATTTTCTAGATAATTTTTGACCAATATTTTGTAGATCAAATAGCATTTTGAAGACTAGAAAATTTTGACTTTTTTGATTTTTTTTCAGTTAAATTAAAAAAATAATTTAAAAAAAATAAGCATCTAAATTTTCAATTATTAAAATAGAAAAATAATTTTAGATTTTCAAATCAAAAAGTCAAATTTATATTTTTTAAATCTTTTATCGTAAAAAATTTCGTAAAAAATTACCGCAATTTTAACTAGCGATCAACTTCTCCAAAAACAATATCTTGAGTTGAAATCACCGTTACCACATCGGCAAGAAGATGACCTTTTACCATAAATTCTAAGCCTTGAAGATGAGCAAATCCGGGAGCACGAACTCTACAGCGATGTGGTTTATTAGACCCATCCGAGATTATGTAAACTCCAAATTCACCTTTTGGTGCTTCAACGCAACCATAAGCTTCTCCTGCGTTGACGTGATAACCTTCGGTAAATAATTTGAAATGATTAATTAAACTTTCCATCGAATTTTTCATTTGCGATCTTTTGGGAGGGGAGATTTTTGGATCATCACAAAAAATTTCACCTTCGGGAATTAAGACTAAACATTGTTTAATAATTTTTAATGATTCATACATTTCGTAAACGCGAATTAAATAGCGATCATAAGAATCACCATTTTTGCCAATTGGAATATCGAAATCCAATTCATCATAAATTTCATAAGGTTGATTTTTTCTTAAATCCCAAGCAATTCCCGATCCTCGAATCATTGGACCAGAGAAACCCCAATCAAGAGCTTGTTGTTTTGAAACTACTCCAATATCAACCATTCTTTGTTTAAAAATTCGATTATCGCTAAGAAGATTTTCCATATCTTGAATTTTACTTGCAAATTGTTCAACAAATTGAGAAATTTCTTCGAGTAATCCCGTAGGTAAATCTTGATGAACTCCTCCAGGGCGAATATAAGCGGAGTGCATTCTGGAACCTGAAACTTTTTCATAAAATCCCATCATTTTTTCGCGTTCTTCAAACATCCATAAAAGTGGAGTCATCGCTCCAACATCAAGAGCTTGAGTAGTTATCGCCATAATGTGATTGAGGATTCGAGTAATTTCTGAAAATAAAACTCGAATGAATTGAGCACGTCGAGGAATTTTGCAACCTAAAAGTTTTTCTACCGCAAGAGCGTAAGCATGTTCTTGACACATTGGTGAAACATAATCCAAGCGATCAAAATATGGAACAGCTTGTAAGTAAGTTTTATATTCAATTAATTTTTCAGTTCCACGGTGAAGTAAGCCAATATGAGGATCAGCACGAGTAATTACTTCACCATCCATTTCTAAAATTAGACGAAGAACTCCATGAGCAGCAGGATGTTGTGGACCAAAATTAATGGTAATATTATTTTCGTTGGATGAATTTGTAAGATTTGACACGATTCTTTTAAATGAAATTAAAATTTAATTATAAAATTATTTCGGCAATTTTTAAATATCTTCAAAAAAAACTCAATATTAATTTTGAAATTTTTTAATAATTAAAATTTATTTGAAATTTTATTTATAAAAATTGATATTTATAAATCCGTTATAGTTTGTTTTAAAATATTATTGCAATCGATAAATGCCTTTACTCCCGTAGCAATTGGCATCATATTTGAAGAATGCCCTAAGCAAAAAGTTTTTTCCTGAAAAAGTGGAATATCAACGGTTTTTTTGATAAATTTTTCAATAGCAATTTTAATATTATTTGCTTTGGGAGTTCCATGATTATTGCCTTGCATAAAATTTCCAAGAATAATTGCCAAAGGTTTAAAATGAGTTTCTTTGATGATAGTGGTAATTTGTTGGAAATAGCGATCAAGCCTTTCCCCATCCTCTCCCTCATCTTCCAAAAATAAAATTTTTTGATTCCAATCAATTTGATTTTTGGTTGCAAAATTTCCAGCAATTACACTCACACATCCTCCAACAATTTCTCCATAAATTTCCTTAAATTCATGATTCTTGAGATTGATTAATTGATAATCTAATTGAGTTATTTTTTTAGAAACTAAATCAAGAATTGTAGAAATTGATGAAGAATAAACCATGTCAAAAGCACATTGTACAAGCATCGGTGCACAAATGGTTGGTAATTTCCATTGTTGATTAATAAAAATATTTAGCGAAGAAATATCGCTAAAACCAATAAAAATTTTTTCGATTTTTGGCTTAGGCATTGATGATAAAAATTCAATAATCTCTGCACTTCCATATCCTCCACGACTACACCAAATTACCTGAGAATGAGGATTTTCCCATGCCATTTGAAATTGTTGAAAACGATATTTGCTACTAATTTCGCTGAATTCGTGATCATTTTTATGATTGATTGAAGTTTGTTCTTCAAGAAAAATATTAGCAGATAAATTGTGATTAATTAAAAAATCTTTAATAGCCTTGATTTCTGCCTTGGTGCAAGGAGTTCCCGGAGATATAACATCAATAATATTTTTTTTCTCTAACATTTCTTTAAATTTTAATTTGCTTTTAGTCAAAGACAATTTTAAATTAGCATGAGGTTGCAAAAATTTGCAACAAGATTTTTTAAAATAATTTTAAAAAAAATATCTAGTAAAAGTTTTTTTTATTAATAAATGTTAATAGATAACAATAATAAACAAAAAATTATAATTTTTGACACCACTCTTAGAGATGGAGAGCAAGCTCCTGGAGCAAGCATGAATCTTGAAGAAAAAATTCTAATTGCAAAAGCATTAGAAAAAATGGGTGTCGATGTTATTGAAGCAGGATTTGCTTGTGCTTCAAATGGCGATTTTGAAGCGGTAAAAAGAATTGCTCAAACTATTAAAAATTCAACAATTTGCAGTTTAGCTCGTGCCAAAAAAAGCGATATTTTAAGAGCAGGTGAGGCAGTCAAACCAGCAAATAGCTCTAGGATTCATACCTTTATCGCAACATCACCAATCCACATGGAGTTTAAATTAAAAATGACTCCCAATCAAGTTTTAGAAGCAATCACTGATAGTGTTAGTTTAGCAAGAAATTTATGCTCACAAGTTGATTGGTCCTGTGAAGATGCAACCAGATCTAATCATGATTTTTTATTTAAAGC
>CAMCSJ010000117.1 GCA_945878005.1 Rickettsia typhi
TTTGGTTCAACACAAAATCCATATTGTTTAAAAATCTCATGAAGTTGATGTTGAGAATTGCAGATGAAATCAGCTGAATATTCCCCTATTGTATAAACAAAATATTTTAAATTTCTACTAGCAGTAATTTCGCAATCAAGTTGACGAAGCGATCCTGCTGCTGCATTTCTAGGATTGGCAAAAAGTTTTTGACCTTTCTCTTCATTGCTTATATTCAGTTTTGCAAAATCAGATTTACTCATATAAATTTCTCCTCTAATGTCAATTATATGAGGAGGATTTTTAACAGGTAATTCTAAAATAAAATCCTTAATTGCTGAAACATTTTTGGTTACATCTTCCCCGTAAATTGAATCTCCTCTTGTAACGCAATATTGCAATTTACCCTTTAAATATCTAGCACTAAATGATAATCCATCAATTTTTGCTTCACAAAAAACTTTAAAATTTAGATTTGTTGTTTCATTGTTAGTTTCAGTGATATTTAAAGAACTATTATTAGTATCAAACAAATCTTGTTGAGGATTATTTAGTTTATTATTGACAGTTGAATTATCAAATTTATCAAATCCTAAAAAACGGTTTATTCGAGTAATGAAATCTGCAATATCCTTTGCATCAAATCCATTGCTAAGCGAAAGCATTGGGATAGTATGCTTAATTTTCTTAAAAATTGATAAATTATTTCCTCCAATTTTTACAGAATCATTTAAAAATAATTGGGGAAATTGATTTTTTAATTGTTCAAATCTTATTGCAAGTTTATCATATTCTTCATCAGAAATTACTGGAGAATCAAGGGTATGATATGCTTCATCATGTTTGAAAATTTCTTGCTTCAAAAAATTAACTTCATCAATAATTTCTTTAGAAATTTCTGGCAAATCCAGAGCAATATTCTCATCAATTTGCGAATTATTTTGGTTATTAATTTTATTTGAATTAGACCTTGTATTTTGTAGATCTAAATGAAATATATCTTTGGTCATTTAAAAAAATATTTGATTTTAAAATTTAAAAAAATAATTTAATCTAATATTTTGAAATAAAATTTACCTTTAAAATATTAGCAATAATTTTTATAAAATAATTAATTAAAAAAACTATCAAATTGAATTTTAAATTATCCATTTAAATTTAGCTTTTTAAATTTTAAATTTAAACAAAACAATGAAAAAAATTTTAATTATCCAAGCAGTTTATTATCAACATATTTCTGATTTACTTCTTTTGGGAACTAAGTTAAAACTTGATGAATTGGGCTATGAATATCAAGTAATCTCAGTAGATGGAGCATTAGAAATTCCTTTAGTTATTTCATTTATCATTAACTCTAAACAGCTAAATCAATATGATGGATTTATTGCACTTGGATGCGTAATTAGAGGTGAAACATCACATTACGAAATTGTTTGCAATGAAAGTGCGAGATCAATTTCCTATCTTTCAACTAAATTTGCGATTCCAGTTGCAAATGGAATTTTAACAGTTGAAAATGAAGATCAAGCTATAAAAAGAGCAGATCCAAAACAAAAAAATAAAGGTGGATTTTGTGCAAAAGTCTGCGTCGATTTAATAAATCTTAAAAAACAATTATCTTAATTATGAAAAAAATATTTTTAATACTCGCTACCTTATCATTATCCTCATGCCTGATAAGTTCATCTGATAATTCCCAAATTTCAGCAAATAAACCTCAACATTTTCCCTTCTTAATTGGAGCAGATTTGAATGGCGTAAAGTATAATCTTCCAAATCAACTTTCTGGTAAATTTAATCTTATAGCAATTGGTTTTGAACGAGAACATCAAAGTGCAATTGACACTTGGATTCCTGCATTAACCGAAGTAATTAATACTTATCCCGATTTAAATATTAAATTCTACGAAATTCCTTTAATTTACGAACTAAACGCTTTCTCAAGAGCATGGGTAAATAATGGAATGCGATTTGGAATTAGAGATCAAGAAGCTCGAAAAAGAACCATTACGGTATTCACTAATCGTGATAAATTTTACGAAATCATGAAAATGCAAGGCGATCGAATTTATTTGATGTTGTTAAGCGATGAAGGAAAAATTCTATGGAGAACGGATGGAGAAATGACTAGCGAAAAACTAATTTTACTTAAACGAATTCTTGGAAGTTTTAAAAATATTAATCCTGAAATCAAAAAAGATCTTAACGAAAATTCATTAAATTAAATAAAAAATTTAGTTTTTGAAATTAAATTTTCTTAGAAATTGCAATTGCTGATTTGGTGGTAAATTTAATAAATTTATCAAGCGGTTTATAAAATTTAAAATCTTTTGCATCATTATCATAACCAATATCTCGATGTTGAATTTCCTCATCCTGAAATTTTTTTATGTTATCTAAAAGTTCATCAATAACTTGTTCATTTTTGTTATCATCAGCTTGATGCGCTTGATTTTGCTTAATTATTTCTAATTTATTAATTTGTTCTTGATAATGATCATCTATGGTTTCTTCAACTGCGGTAGTGCATGCCATTGCAGATTTTTTATCGATTAATCCAGTTGCAAAACCAAGTGCAAATCCTCCAATTTTCCATAATGGTTGCATTATGGTAGGACGAACTTTTTGTTCAATAATTTTTTTAGAAAAATAATCAAGATGATGTAATTCTTGATTTCGCATCTCTTCAACTATTTCAAGGGTTTGATAATCTCCTTTTAATTTTAATGCAAGCATTTGTCCTTCATAAATCACCTTTGCACCTAACTCTCCTGCATGATTAACGCGAATCATTTCAGAAATTTGATTATCTAATTGCTGATTAGTTTGATGGGTAACTTTATTTTTCATAAAAATATTTTGATTTAAATTTCTAAAATTTAATTTAAACTAAAACTCCACCAATTTTTATTGGATAAATTTTATTAGCAAGTCCAAATTTATTTACCTCAACTACTGCTCCACAAATTGTTGCTTGACCTTGAGCTACTTGATATTTATCAAATTTTCTTTTATGCAAAAACATTTGAAGTGGAATATTTTTTTCCATACCAATTACCGAATCATAATCTCCACACATTCCTGCATCACTTTGATATGCAGTTCCTGACTTCATAACATGACAATCATTGGTTGGAATATGAGTGTGCGAACCAATTACTGCGGTAACTTTTCCGTCCAAAAATTTTCCCATTGCCATTTTTTCGGATGTTGCTTCGGCGTGGAAATCAACAAAAATCATATCAACATCTTTTCCTAAAACATTATTGGCAATTATCTCCTCAACATTGGCAAATGGACAATTTACCTGATATTTGATAAAAATTTGACCAAGCAAATGAATCACTAGAATCTTGCGTTCAAGGCTATCTACAAAAATTCTTGCTCCAACTCCCGGACATGATTTGGGAAAATTATTTGGTCGAAGTAATTTTTTAGCATCATAGATAAAACTATTAATTTCTCTTTGATCCCAAATATGATCTCCACCCGTTAAGACATCAATTCCAACATGGATTAATTCGTCATATCCAGCTCGATTAATTCCAAATCCTCCCGATGCATTATCGCAATTTGCAATGGTAAAATCTATTTTGTGATCTTGCTTGATTTGGCTTAGTTGTTCAATAATTGCCTTACGCCCTGCTCTTCCAACGATATCACCTAAAAATAAAATTCTCATAAGTAAATTTTTCTCACATTAATTAATTCTTCATAATATTTTCTTTTTTTAATAAGACAATATTTTTAATATTTTAAAAAATTAATATTAAATTTATTATTGCAATTAAAAATTTTTATTTTAGTAATAGTTTTTTATTTTTAATAATATAAAACTATTTATCTTAGTTTATAATAGTTATATTATCTTTTGTTTAATTTAATTTTGTTTTTTATGTTAGAGTTTGCTGATCCAAGATTAGATCAAGATTATCATAGTGAATTTCGTAGTTATCTTGATAAATCATTAATGATTTTAATTGAAAATCCACAAAATAAAGCATTAAGAATTCAATTAATCGATATCTACAATGACTCAATCGCTAAAGCTAATGATTATTATAAATTAAATGATCATCACAATGCTTTGCAATATTTTCTAAACATTTATGAAATTCATAATAGATTTTCAGGAATTATTCATGAAAGTGATAGTTCAACTAAAAAAGAAAATCATATTTTAAATGTTATTTTAAATATTGCTGAATGCCATTTTCATCTTAATAACCTTAAAGAATCTCTAAAATTCTATTGCACTCATTGTTCAATGATTTTACTTTCTGCAGAATTAGCTAATTACAAAATCTCAGATTATCAAGTTTTAATAACTAAAATTGATAAAATTTTATCTATTTCCCATACCCTTAAAGTTCAAAAAATATTTGATGATTTTTCGGAAGTAAAAACTGAATTTTTGCAAAAAATTAATTCACTTGAATCTCAAGAAAGTCATTTGCCAGAAAGCTCAAATCATCATATTAATGAAATTGAATCTGAAACAGCTCAATTTGATTTCTATTGCAATAAAATTGAAGGTCATTTAAGATTTTCAAGTTTAAATTTTTCTTTTAAAAATGATAAATTAGCA
>CAMCSJ010000118.1 GCA_945878005.1 Rickettsia typhi
TTTTAAAATTTTCACTTTTGAAATTAAGATTATCTTGAGAGATATCGCTAACCAATTCAACAATATTGGTAATAATTTTTGCACCATCTTTAATAAGCTGATTAACTCCAGCACATCTATGATCAAAAGGCGAACCTGCACAAGCATAAACCTCTCTACCCTGCTCTAGAGCAAATCTAGCTGTTGCAAGACTTCCCGATTTTAATCCAGCTTCTACGACAATTAATGACGATGATAATCCCGAAATTATTCGATTTCTTTTAATAAAATAATTACTTTTAGGTGGAGAACCAAAGGGCATTTCGCTAATTAATAAACCATATTGTGAAATTTGCTGATAGATTCTTTTATTTTCAAATGGGTAAATATTATCAATTCCACCTGCTATTACCGCAATTGTTCCGCTTAAAATTGATGCTTCATGGACTGCGATATCAACTCCCCTAGCAAGACCCGAAACAGTAATAAAGGAATTCTCTCCCAAATCAACAGCGATTTTTTTGGCAATATTGCTAGCACTAAATGAGCAATTTCTTGCTCCAACAATTGCAACATTTGGTTTATTGAAAAAACTTAAATCACCTTTAACGGTAAGAAGCGGAGGAGCATCATAAATTGTTCTCAAAATTTTGGGATAATTTGGATCACTTGCGATGATAATTTTTGCACCAAATTTTTGAATTTTTTCAATCTCATTTTCAGCTTCCGCAATTGAAGTGATTTTAATTTTTTTCTTAGATCCAATTTTACGAAAAAAATCGCTAGCTTCCCTGACTGCAATATTGGCATCTCCAAAAATTTCTAACAATCTCCAAAAAAAATTTGGACCAATATTTTCCGATCTAATTAATCGCAAATAATCAATGATTTCTTGATCGTTATTTTTAGTAATATCGCATTTGTCAACATCATGATCATAAACGCAGATATTACTTGAATAACTGGGTTTGGCAAGATTTTGATTAGGTAAAGAATCCGATAAAGAAGGTGAAGAATTTACAGCTAAATTTGGCTGTTTTTCTGATACATTTGGGTCAAATGTATTATCTAAAAAAAGGTGATGGGTCATAATTTTGTGGATGGTGTAAAAATAATTGAGTTAAAGAAATAATAAAAACATTTAGGTTTTTATATATTATAAAGTTTTAATTTTAAATAACAAGCTTTTTTATATTTAGTTATAAAAAAAATTAATGAGTTATTTTATAACCTTTTCTAAGCATTATAATTAAAGATCCAGCGAGAATTAAATTTATCACAACCAAGTAGATTATCCCAATATTTAAGTTGCTATCGTGATATCCCGTCATGCCATAGCGAAATCCATCAATCATATAAAAAATGGGATTTAAATGAGCTAATTTTTGCCAAAATTCTGGCAATGAATTAGTAGAATAAAAAGTTCCTGATAAAAATGTTAAGGGAGTGATAACATAGCTCGTCATTGCAGACATTTGATCAAATGTTTCAGATAAAATTCCGCATAATATTCCCATCATCCCAAGAAATGCACAACCTAAAATTAAGAAAAGTAAGAGATTGCCAAAACTATAAATCGTCAAGGGAACAAAAAATAAAATTACCAAATAAGAAACTATTGCTACGCAAACTCCTCTAGATATTGCTCCAACTCCAAAAGCAAAAAGCAATTCAATTGCTCCTAAGGGAGGAATTAAATAATCAACAATATGACCCATAACCTTACCCATCACAAAAGAAGATGAAGAATTTGCAAAAGAATTTTGTAATGCAGACATCATAATTAATCCAGCTGAAACAAATACTCCAAACGATACTGAACCAATAGTTTCAACATGTTCTCCAACCGATAGTGAAAAAACCATTAAAAATAAAATGATATTTACAACGGGAGAAAATAAAGTTTGATGATAAACTTTTAGAAATCTTAAAACTTCTTTCTTTAGCAGTGAGTAAGATCCATAATAGTTAATTTGCATAATATTTTGAATATTTATTTTGTTGATAATTTAAAAAAATTTATTAAAGTGGTAATCACAAAAGCTATATGATTCCAGTCTTTTCTAGGTATAAATACGGTATAGCTTGACTTCTTTTATTTAATGTTTTTAATGCATAAAAAAAATAACGACTAAAATTTTAACAGCTATGAATAATTTAGAAAATATTTTATCAAATTTCAATTCACAATTTGCACAAGTGCAAAATCCTCAACAATTAGAAGAGTTAAGAATTAATTTTTTAGGAAAAAAAGGATTGCTAACAGAGTTATTTTTAGATCTTAAAAATATGGATGCAACTCAAAAAAGAACTTTTGGCAATCAAATTAATTTAATCAGAGATCAAATTACTCAAAACATTGAAAATAAAAAAAATGATTTTGCCACAGCTCAATTAAATGCCAAATTAAGCTCAGAAAAAATTGATATAACCTTGCCATCTCGTCAAGAAAATCATGGTTCTCTTCATCCAATTAATCGAGTTATGGCTGATATTGAAAAAATTTTTAACGAGTTAAATTTTGATTTTGCCCAAGGTCCAGAAATCGAAGATGATTTCCATAATTTTAGCGCATTAAATATTCCCAAAGATCATCCTGCTAGGCAAATGCAAGATACTTTCTATCTTAATAATTCCGATCTACTTCTTAGAACTCATACTTCAAATACGCAAATTCGTAAAATGCTAAATCAAAATCCACCTCTTCGTGTTGGAGCATTGGGAAAGGTTTTTCGTCGTGAATTTGATCAAACTCATTCGCCAATGTTTCACCAATTTGAAGGCTTTGTAGTTGATGAAAATATCACCATGAGCAATCTGAAATGGACTTTAGAATATTTTCTTGAAAAATTTTTTGAAGTAAAAAATTTACAACTTCGTTTTCGATCGAGTTTTTTTCCTTTCACTGAACCATCTGCTGAAGTTGATATTAATTACAACTCCAATCAAGGTAAAATTGAAATTGGCAAGGGTGATAAATATATGGAAATTTTAGGTTGTGGAATGATTCATCCAAATGTTTTAAAAAATTGTGGAATTGATAGCGAAAAATTCCAAGGATTTGCCTTTGGCATTGGAATTGAAAGGCTTGCAATGCTTAAATATGGCATATCTGATCTTCGTTTGCTTTATGAAAATGATGTTAGATTTTTGAAAAATTTTGCTTAAAATTATTTCTTAATAAACCAATTTGGATTTTATTTTTAATTTAAAAAATTTAAAAAAATTTTAAAATAACAACATTATATCACGCTTTTTAATATAAAAAATATTTTTAATTATAAGATAATATTTTTAATAATATTAATTTAAATTATTAATTTATGGCAAGAAAGATTGCAATTCTTGTTTGGATTTTGCCTTAAGATTTCCTACTTGATTTTGACTAATAAATTCTGCAGTGTTAACTGAAGAAACTGGATTAATTATATTGGCAATTCTAATTGATGATTGAGAATCTGAATTACCAGATTCCAAAAATTCATGAGTTCTTTTTAATGAATTCCTTGAAGATTGATTTTTGACTTCAAGTGTTGATATATCTGGCTCTAAAGGATTTAAATTTGTTATTGTTGATTGCGATTTACTTCCCAAAAATAATTTTAATTCTTTAGTAATCCATTCAAGAGCTTGTTTTTTTATTTCCAAAGAAAAGGATAAATCCTTGGCAATTAATTGATCATAAATTTCTTTTAAATTATCCTCTTTAAATTCATTTTCAGATAAAAATTCTTTATTAATTTTTTTTTGCAAATCTTGAATTTCTTTATTATGTGAATTTCTTAATTCATCATCAATCAGCATTAAACTTAAAAATCTTAGATGATTTGGACTAATTTCATCTTCAAATAATCTATCGACATAATCTTCGTTAATTTCAGATTTTAAAATTAAAAAAGATTGTTGATAAATTTCTTCCATAAAAGATTGTTTTGTAAAAAAACCATCTAGATATTTTTGAATTTCTGAATTATATTCAAATGAAGATATTCCTTGCCAATCTTGTTTATTAATTTGACCATATTGATTAATTAACAATTGCGATTGACCTTCTGCATCATGATTAGAACCTGAACTATCTTTAAAATCTCTTAAAGAAAATTCTTTATTAATTTTTTTTAACATTTCAAATGCCAAAATGGTTGTCTTAGCAAAATAATTAGGATCTTGCAAATCTTTTATACAAAATTTGGCAATTTGAAAATTAACAATTTCAAATATTTGTAATCTTTTAAGAACTGCTAATTTATCAATTATTTGCAATTGTTTAGCTGATTCAACCAAGGTTGAGATTTGAAAAAATCCCAATGCAGGTTTAAGAGAACATGGTGCTAAAAAATCTTGGGATATTTTATCAAATATTTCCAAGCTATGAGGATTTTGAACGATAAAATCAATTTCTTTTTCAACCATTTGCGAAGTATTTTTTATCCCTCCTCGCAAATTTGCATCGACAAAAATCATAATTTCAAATAAACAAAAAGTAGGAAAATTAACTTTATCTTTTTTATCAAATTTAACATCAATTTGATCTTTAAATTTTCGATAGGCTTGAGTAAATTTATCTAAAACTTTACTTTG
>CAMCSJ010000119.1 GCA_945878005.1 Rickettsia typhi
GCTCATGAAATGTCGCATTTAATTAATCGGGATTTTTTACCAACTTTTTTTGTAATATCAAATCAAAAAGCAACCAATTTTGTATCCAAATTATTGCATTATTTTTTCTTTTTTCAAATTAATTTATTCAATAAAATTCCCTATATTGGCAAATTTTACGGCTCGTCAATTTTTTATATTTATCAAATTATAAATTTTATATTAACTATTTTTAACAAATATGTAGTTTTAGTGATTTACAATTTTTTAAATAAGTTTGCTTCACGATCAATTGAATATCGCAGTGATTATCAAGGAGCTTTGGCATTCGGTGGAAGTAATATGGTAAGTGCTTTAGAAAAACTTGGTAAGAGTGGATATTTTACAATTTTTTCAACTCATCCATCAACAAAATCACGAATTAATAATGTTAAATTTGTTAAACAAAGTAATGAAATTATTACTCCCAAATTTTTTGATAAACTTAGTAATTATTTTGCAATAATGATCTTAATCACCATTTGCTTATATTTTGCCAAGCAAGCTAATATTGATGGGATAGTTCGCAATCTAATTAAAAATCATGAATTTATTTATCGCAAGCTTTCTTATTTATGGCATTTAATTAAACAAATTTACTAAATCTTAATGAATAATTTTCTAGAAAATTTTAAAAATAATTTTAAAAACTTAGGTGAGTTAATTTGTTATCAAGCAAATAATTTTAATAATAAAACTGCTCTTAATTTTCGTGAAAATAATCAATTACGATCTTTTAGCAATCAAGAATTTTTTGATTATATTTTTAAATTTGCTTGCGGATTAAAAGAAATTGGCTTTCAAAAAAAACAAAAAATTGCTATTTATTCCTACCAAAATCCCATTTGGTTAATTGTCGATTTAGCCTCTATTTTAGCTGGTGGAATTACTATTCCAATTTTTCACAATATCTCTAATGATAATTTGCAATATCAACTCCAAGATAGCGAAACTTCATTAGTTTTTACCGATAATTTACCCTTAGCTCTAAACCTCAAAAATAATTTAAAAATTATTTGCTATGGATTTAGCAATGAAAATTTTCTTAATTTTGATGACATTATTGAACTTGGTGATAAAGCAATAAAAAATAATAAATATCAATTACAACAATTTGTTTTGGATATTAACCAACAAGATTTAGCAACAATTATTTACACATCAGGAAGCACAGCAAAACCTAAAGGAGTTGAAATAACTCACGAAAATTTAATTTCCCAAATTAGCGATTCCAAAGAATTTTTTCCACTTATTGGCAATGAAAAAGTTTTATCATTTTTACCTTTAGCTCATATTTTTGAAAGAATGGTAATGCTTTATTATCTAAGCTGTGGAGTTAGTATTTATTTTGTTGATGATCTAAAAAATATTGGATATTTTTTAAAAGAATATCGCCCAAACTTAATGACAACAGTTCCAAGAGTTTTAGAAAAACTTTATTCAAAAATTATTTATGCGGTTGATAATTCCAATTTTTTAAAAAAATTTATTGCCAAAAAAGCTATAAATTTCGCTCTCAAAAAAGATCCACTAATTCACTCCAATTCACTATTTTTTAAAATTATTGATAAAATTTATGATCACTTAATTTATCATAAATTTCGCGAAATTTTAGGTGGAGAAATTAAGATGATCATCTGCGGAGGAGCATCTTTATCGCTAGATATGGAAAGGTTTTATCACAATATCAAAATCAATATTTATTGCGGATATGGGCTTACCGAAACCTCTCCCGTAATTGCTACTAATTGTCCAAAATTTCATAAAATTGGAACGGTTGGGAAAAATTTTCCATCAGTTGAAATTAAAATTAACGATGATTGCGAACTGCTAGTTAAAGGAAAAAATGTTATGAAGCAATATCATAATTTGGAAAATGAAACAACTCAATCATTCATTGATCAATATTTTAAAACTGGCGATTTAGCAAAAATTGATGATCAAGGTTATTTAAAAATTATTGGGAGAAAAAAAGAATTATTTAAAACCTCAAATGGCAAATATGTAAATCCAGTTTTAATTGAACAAAAATTAAATCAAGAAATAAGTTTTTTAACTGGATCAGTGATTATTGCTAATGATCGTCAATTCGTATCTGCCCTACTCTTCCCTGATTTTGAGCTTATTGAAAAATTCAAAATAAAACTAAAATTTTTGGGAGCAAATCATGAATTTTTTCAATCAGATTTACTTAATAATTTTCTTAAAAACAAAATTGCCAAAATTAATCAACCACTCAATCACTGGGAACAAATTCAAAAATTTAAAATCATCGATCAATCAATCTCCATTGAAACTGGAGAAATTACTCCTTCAATGAAATTAAAAAGAAACATTATTGAACAAAAATTCGCAAATATTATTGATAGTTTTTATAAATAATTAATTATAATTATTTTCAGTTAAAACTTCTTTAATATTATTGCAAATTGTGATGATTTGTTCTTTGCTAATATTAAGCGAAGGCATTAGGTAAATGGTATTTGCAAACGGTCTCAAAAACACTCCTTTTTTAATAAAATCACTGCGAAGTTTTAAAGTTTCCTGCCAAGAAATATCTAGATAAACCACCCCAACTGCTCCAAGAACTGCAACATCTTTTATTCTTTTAAATTTTTTAATCGAACTTAATTCTGCAATCATAATTTTTTCAATTTCACTAACCTTAATTTGATAATTTTCCTGTTCAAATAAATCTAATGAAGCATTTCCTGCACTGCAAGCTAACGGATTTCCCATAAAAGTTGGACCATGATTCAACGCCAAATCCAAACTATCTCCTAAAAAACTTTGATAAATTTCATTAGTTGTTAATGTTGCAGATAGCGTCATCATTCCACCCGTTAATGCTTTTCCAATACACAAAATATCGGGAGTAAAATCACTAAATTGATAAGCGAATTTTTTTCCCAAGCGATAAAATCCCGTAGCGCATTCATCAGCAATTATTAAAATTTGATATTTTTTTGAAATTGCCAAAATTTGCGATAAAATTTCTTGATCGTGAAAATGCATTCCACCTGCGCATTGCAAGATTGGTTCGATAAATAATCCCGCAATTTGCGCATGATTTTTTTTCAAAAAATCTTCAAATAAATTTAAATCATTTTGGTTTTTGGGAAGATTTAGCGAAAAATTTTTCAACAAAATTTTGGAAAATTTTTGATGCATTCCACTTTCTAAATCAGCTAAAGACATTGCACCCGTAGTATCGCCATGATATGAATTTTTAAAAGCGATAAATTTTATTTTAGTTTTTTTGCCAATGTTAAGGTGATATTGCCAAGCAATTTTCATCGCAACTTCAATTGCGGTTGATCCCGAATCGCTAAAAAATATCCGATCCATTTCACAAAAATTACATAAGCGATTGGCAAGCTTATAAGTAGTTTCAACGCAAAATCCTGCAAGCATAATATGCGCTAAATTTTGCGCTTGCTTAATTATTGCTTCCACTAGATGAGGATGGTTATAACCATGAGCAACACTCCACCAAGAAGCAATTCCATCAATTAATTTTGAATTATCGCTTAAAAAAATTTCACTTCCTTTGGCATTAACGACTTCCAATTGCGGTAAATGATTTTTCATTTGGGTATAGGGTAACCACAAATGCTTACTTCCTTCGATAATATCTTGTGATTTAATTTTCATTATTTTAATTCCAATTGCTAAATATGTTAATGATTAATAATCCTTAATTAAAATTATCAATATTTAAAATTATCAATTATCGTTATTTTTTTCAATAATTTATTAAATCTAATTTTATTTAGTTATTTGAGCTTACGCTCCTACAAATTTATACAAGCTCAAAAAACCTTCGAGCACCTAACTCCCCCCTTGAGGGCTTACATCCATAAAGTTTTTGTGCAATGGTTTCAAAGCTCTCGGGCTATCGCTCTCCCCTTGAGGGGGAGTCGACGAACAAGCCTTAACGTTAGTTAAGGCTTAAGGAGTCGGTGGGGGGTCGAAAAGCTAGAGTAACATAAGATCTCGCAAGACATAAAAAACTAGATTAAAAAAAATTCTAAAAATGGCAATTTCTTGATTTAGATTTTAAATCCTAAAAATATGAAATTTTTTTAAATAAAAATTAAAGTTTTTTTAAAATAATTCGAGGTTTTTTTAGAAATTTTTTTTGTTTAAAAGTTAAATCAAGCAATCGTCTTTTTTGTAAAAATATTTATTTAATTTGATTACCCCTCACCCCATCCCTCTCCCCACTGGCGCGGGGAGAGGGAGTAGATCGAGGATCTTGCATTATCCCATGCTATACTCTTGCTTTCTGACCCCCCACGATTTAGAAGGACTTAACTACCGTTAAGCCCTTCTAAATCTGCTCCCCCTCAAGGGCTTAGATCCCTACAATTTCGCTAAATAGTCCCGAAGCTCTCGGGCTCTAAGCTCCCCCCTTGAGGGGGAGCAGGCGAGCGAATCGCAACGGTAGTTGCGGTTTGGGAGCTGACGGGGGGTCATAAAGCTAGATTAACAGGGGATCTAGCAAGAT
>CAMCSJ010000120.1 GCA_945878005.1 Rickettsia typhi
GATCTCTACAGCTATGGATCATCGCATTGCAATGTCATTCTTAATTATGGGTTTAACACTCGATAATGGAGTTGAAATTGATGATGATGAAATGATAATGACTAGTTTCCCTAATTTTAATGAAATTATCTCGCAAGTTATTTAGAGCTATTAATAATTAACAAAACCTTTTTAGTTATAATTAAATAAAATAAATCTAGTTAAAATTGTTTAATAATCAAATTTGATTATTTTACATCATGCTTCTGGTCTTCATTGCAATGGTTATGGTTCCTTCATCAAGATAATCTAATTCGCTTCCAACTGGAATTCCATGGGCTAATCTTGATATTGTTACTTTAAAATCCTTTAAAATTTCAACCAGAAAATGAGCAGTTGTTTGTCCATCAATTGTTGCACTTGTTGCAATTATTACTTCAATTATTTTGCCATTTTTTATTCGATCTAGTAATTTATCAAAATTTAAATCTTCAATTGATTTTCCTGAGCTTGCCGAAAGATTTCCTCCAAGAATGTGATATTTTCCCTGAAAATTTTTTGATTTATCATTGGTTCTTTCAATTGCCCAAAGATCTGCAACTTCTTCCACCACACAAATTATCGAATCATCGCGATTTGGATCTAAACAAATTTGACAAATTTCTCCTTCATCTAAATTATCGCAAATTTTACAATGTTGAATTTTTTCATTAAGTTGTTCTAATGCTTTGATAAGCGGAAGGAGAATTTTTTCTTTATTATTCGCTAAATGAAGAACAATTCTTTTGGCAATTCTTGGTCCCATGCCTGGTAATTTAGAAATTATTTTTGCTAAATTATCAATGATATTATGATGCATTTTTTTATTTTATTTATGAACGAATTGCACAATTTGCGCTGACCAAATATTTAAAAGTAGTTAATTGTTCTAATCCAATTGGACCACGAGCGTGAAGTTTTCCTGTTGCAATTCCAACCTCCCCTCCCATTCCAAATTCATAACCATCGGCAAATTGAGTTGATGCATTATGCATCACAATTGCTGAATTTATCATTTTAAAAAATTTTTGCGCAGTAATTTCATCTTCGGTGATTATTGATTCGGTATGTGATGATCCATATTTGGCAATATGCGCAATTGCTTCATCGCAATTATCAACAATTTTTAAAGCAAGAATTTTATCTAAAAATTCCGTGTAATAATCATCTTCAATTGCTAGTTTAATTCTGGAATCAATTTTTTGCGATTCAAGATCTCCTCTAATTTCACAATTTGCTTTAGTTAAATCTTCAACGATAATTGGAATAATTTGCGATGCAATTAATCGATCAATTAAGACAGTTTCAGTTGCTCCGCAAATACTGGTTCTGCGCATCTTGGCATTAAATAAAATTTTTTTAGCCTTGATTAAATCCGCATGTTGATTGATATAAGTATGACAATTTCCATCTAAATGATTGAACATCGCAATATTGCTATTTTCGATTACAAAATTTATTAAATTTTTACCACCTCTGGGAATTACCACATCAATAAATTTATTCATTTTTAGAAGTTTGTTTAATGTTTCATAACTTGAATCTTCAACAAAAGAAATAATATTGGGATTAAGATTAAATTTTATTAATGCATTACGAAATAATTCTGCAATTATTTTTGAACTAAAATAACAATCTTTACTTGAGCGAAGAATTACCGCATTGCCAGATTTTAAAGATAATGCACTAATATCGCTAGTTACATTTGGTCTTGCTTCGTAAATCGCTAAAAATAATCCGATAGGAGTTGAAATTCTTTTTAAATTTAAACCATTATCGCGATTTGTTTGATAAAGGATTTTTCCAACTGGATCATCTAATTTAATAATTTCTTCTAGGGTTTTGATTATTGAGTTTATCTTATCATTATCCAGTGTTAAACGATCAATCTTAGCTAAATCAAGATTATTATTTTTGGCATTTGTTAAATCTAATTTATTTTGCAGTAAAATATTTTCTCTATTTGAATTAATTAATTTTATTACTTCGGTTAGAACTTTATTTTTAATTTGCGAATCTGCGATAGCTATTTCATCACGAGCAATATTAGCTGATTTACATAATTCGAGAGTATAATCTTTAGATGAGTTCATTGAAATTATTGATAAATTAAGGAAGTGTTAGTGATATTAAATATAATTATTTTATGATATATTTTGTTTAATATTGTTGATTATAACTTAAAAGTAATAATAAAAAGTTAAAAATAAATTCTTTAGTATGATTTAATATTAAAGAAAAATTATGATAATTATTTTGTTATTTTATATTTTTTTATCATCTCAAAAAATTCGTCAAATAAATATAAACTATCATTTGGACCCGGAGAACTTTCGGGATGATATTGAACACAAAATGCAGGTGAATCATTGATAGATATCCCTTCAATTGAATTATCAAAAAGCGATAAATGAGTTATTGTAGCATTTTTTGGTAAGGATTTTTCATCGACACAAAAACCATGATTTTGACTAGTAATTTCAACCTTTTTGGTTTTAAGATTTTTTACAGGATGATTTGCTCCGCGATGTCCTTGATTCATCTTTACGGTTTTAGCACCAATTGCCAAAGCGATTAATTGATGACCTAAGCAAATTCCAAATAACGGAATTTTGGCTTTTAAAATTTTTTTAATAACATCATTGGTGTATTTATCAGTTTGAGCTGGATCTCCTGGACCATTTGATAAAAAAATTCCATCAGGATTTAATTCGATAATTTCTTCAAAACTAGTTTTTGCTCCAACTACTTCAACTTCAATTCCAAGTTGAGTTAAACAACGAAGTATATTTAATTTTGCTCCAAAATCAATTGCTATTACTTTATATTTTATTGAAGAAGATTTGTTAGTTTTAATTTGATTATAATTATTTTTATTAACATCCCATGATCCTTGATTTCCCCAATTATAATTTTTATTTTGACTTGCTAATGATGCTAATTCAACACCAGTAAGGTCAGGTTGTTGATTTATTTCTTTAATAATTTTTTCAATTTGATCTTGTGTGATATTTTCTTGATAAAGAATTGCAACATTTTTTGCACCGGATTTACGAATTTTTTGAGTGATTGCTCGAGTATCAACTCCTGAAATTCCAGTTAAATTATTTTTATTTATAAAATCAATTAGACTATTTGTTGAGCGATAATTTGAAGGATTGGTGATATGCTCTCGAATAATCAATCCCTTGGCTTTAACTTGAGATGCTTCATAATCTTTTTCATTAACTCCAACATTGCCAATATGAGGAAATGTAAAATTAATAATTTGATGAGAATATGATGGATCACTGAGAATTTCTTGATAGCCTGTAATTGAGGTATTAAAGCAAATTTCACCAATAATTTTACCGTAATTTCCAATCCCATATCCGTAAAAGCATTCAGAATCTGGGAAAATTAATACTGCATTTCTCAGTTTTTTAGGATATAACTGATTAGATGAATAATCAACAGCCTCTTGGCTTGATCCATTATTAATCTTATCTTTAACTTTGTTAATATTAACTGAAGAATTAGATTGTTTCATTGTTAAAATTTAATCGATGACTTTGTTTTTTTTATATTTTAAAATCTTAATATAAAATCTGCAATCATCAAATTTCATTTTATGAAAAAAAATATTTTATCAAAAAAAACTAAAAATTTAAATGGATCTTTAGATCAATCTAGAAATTCTAAAAATCTTAAAAATAAAACTAAAGAATTTTTAGAGCTCAGCGATCCTTCGCTTATTCTTGGTAAGGATGTTGTTTACAATTTAACTTCACCAAATATTGAAATACTTCAACCTATTTTGAATCCTCATTGCGATGTTGATTATGTTATTCGTTTTACTTGTCCAGAATTTACTTCACTATGCCCTATTACCTCGCAACCCGATTTTGCTCATATCGTTATTGATTATGTTCCAAACAAAATGATTATTGAGAGTAAATCTTTGAAATTATATTTTTTCTCTTATCGAAATCACGGATCATTTCACGAAGATTGTTCTATAAAAATTGCCAAGGATTTGATTAATAAAATAAAGCCTAAATGGTTAAGGCTTAGTGGATTTTGGTTTCCTCGCGGAGGAATTCCTATCGATATTTTTTTTCAAACTTCGCTTCCTCCTAAGGATATTTTTATCAATGATACTCCATCTTATAACTATAAAGCTCGATAATGTTTTCATTTTTAAATTTTTCATCACCAATTATCCTTCCCGAATTTGATCCTGCTATTTTTACGATCTTTGGTTTTTCGATAAGATGGTATTCCATGGCATATGTAGTTGGAGTTTTATTTGGCTATTATTTTATCAAAAAACAAAATTCTAAATTAAATTTTATGAGCATTGAAGCTCAAGAGAATTTCATTAGCTATCTAATAATTTCAATAATCCTTGGTGGAAGATTAGGTTATGTCTTTTTTTATAATGCAGAATTTTATTTCCAAAATCCTTTACAAATTTTAG
>CAMCSJ010000121.1 GCA_945878005.1 Rickettsia typhi
TTAGAAACAATTTCCATTAACCCAACTCCTGCTCGATTAAGATCAATTAGCGATAAGGTTGGATGTTGATCATGAATTGATTTTCCAGCATCTTGTTCTAAGTGACTTCTCTCGATATTGATGGTTTTTTTATCGCCATTTTCAAGTTCAATTTCAATAAATCCTTCTCCAACAATTGGTTTGCTAAATTGGGTGATTTGATAACCTTGAGGAAGATCGGGATAGAAATAGTTTTTGCGATCAAAAAAAGATTCAAGATTGATTTTGCCATTAATTCCCAATCCAGTTTTAACTGCTTGTTCAACGCATTTTTGATTAAGAGTAGGAAGCATTCCAGGCATTGCACAATCAATAAGCGAAACATGAGAATTTTGTTGAGATCCAAATTCAGTAGATGCACGAGAAAATAATTTTGAATCTGAAGCAATTTGGGCATGAATTTCACAGCCAATTACCACTTCGTAAGAGTTATTATTTTTTCCTTGAAGTAGATAAGTCATAACAATTTTAATTTTAAATTAGTTAAAACTATTTTTATAAATTTATTTAATAAAATTAGTTAATTATCAATATTTATTAACTTTCAATAGGAGAATTAGTTGAAGATGAAGATATTTCACCAGATTCTAATTTATCAGAATTTTCTGTTAAATCTTCACCAGTTTCAGCTTCGTCAACTTCTTTATTTCCCGTATGAGCAATTCTAGCAACTGATACCACAGTTTCATCTTTAGTTTTAATTAAAGTTACTCCTTGAGTATTTCGACCCGTAATTCTTACCGAACCAATTTCGGTACGAATTAAAGTTCCCTTATTGGTAATAATCATAACTTGATCTTTACTTTCAACTGGGAAGCTTGCTACAACTAAGCCATTTCGTTTCGAAGTTACGATATTGGTGATTCCTGATCCACCACGATTGGTGATACGATATTCATAAGCTGATGAGCGTTTTCCATAACCATTTTCAGTAATAGTTAAAATAAATTCTTCATCAATTGCCATAGCTTCGATTTTGTTTTGATCGAGTTGAGCACCAGTGATTTTTGGAATTTCAAGAGGTTGAATTAATAAATCATCACTTGGATTTTCCAGAAGTTTTTTATTGTGAATTAATGCATCTCTAAGAGCAAGACGTTGATCCAGATCAATTTTTAAATATTTTTCTTTAATTTCAGAATCTTCTCCAGCATGTTTAAGAATCGATAAAGCGATAACTTTATTACTTGCTTCAAGTTTTATTCCACGAACTCCCGTAGAATTTCGACTTTGGAAAACTCTTAATTTTTCAACTGGAAAACGAATACATTTTCCATCTTTGGTTGATAATAAAATATCATCTTTTTGAGTACATAATGCAACTCCAACCAATGCCTCATTGCCTTCAAGTTTCATGGCAATTTTTCCGCTAGAGCGAATATCAACAAATTGATCCATAGAGTTTCTTCTAATATCACCGTTTGAAGTAGCGAAAACAATGCTTAAATCTTTCCAGCTTTCTTCATTTTCAGGAAGGGCAAGAATCGTACTGATTTTTTCATCATTTTCCAGTGGAAGAAGATTTACTAATGCTCGTCCTCGAGCTTGTGGATTACCAAGTGGAAGTTTATAAGTTTTTAATTTATAGCATTTTCCTTTATTGGAGAAAAACAAAATTGGGGTATGAGTATTGGTTGCAAAAATATCGGTAGCAATATCTTCATCGCGAACATCCATAGCACTTCTACCTTTTCCACCACGTCTTTGAGTACGATAAGAAGATAATGCAACTCGTTTGATATAGCCATTCATGGTTGCAACAACAACCATTTCTTCCTTAGGAATTAAATTTTCAATATCAACTTCAAATTCTGAATCTTCAATTGTTGATTTTCTAGGAGTTGCGAATTCTTCTTTAACTTCGAGTAATTCGGATTTAACAAGATTTGTTAATTTAATTCGATCAGAAAGAAGATCAAGATAATGAGCAATTTCAACAGCAAGAGATTTTAATTCTTCGCTGATTTTTTCCATTTCAAGTCCAGTCAAACGAGCTAAACGCATTTCTAAAATTGCTTTAGCTTGTGCTTCGGTAAAATAAAATTTCTGATCCTTAACGATATTTCCTTTATCTTGAACTAGCTTGATAATGGTTTCAACCAATCCAACTGGCCAAGCTTTAGCAAGAAGTCTTTCTTTGGCTTGTGCAACATCTTTTGAAGTTTTAATTAGTTCAACAATTTCATCAATATTTGCAACTGCAACAGCAAGTCCAATCAAGATATGAGTTTTATCACGAGCTTTGTTTAGCAAGAAGTTAATTCTGCGAGTAGTAACATCGAAACGAAATTCCACGAAGATTTTAATAACTTCAAGTAGATTTAACAATTGCGGTTGTCCATGGTTAAGAGCTAACATGTTAACGCTAAAATTGCATTGAAGTTCTGTGAAACTATAGAGCTGATTAATAATCACTTCTTCCATCGCATCTTTACGAAGTTCAATTACTACGCGAATTCCATCACGATCTGATTCATCACGAAGATCGGTAATTCCTTCAATTCTTTTATCTTTTACTAGCTCAGCAATTTTTTCTACCATCTTGGCTTTATTGACTTGGTAAGGAATTTCGGTAATGATTATAGCATTTTTATTATTGGATTTTTTTTCGATTTTATGACGTCCTCTCATTACCACTGAACCTCTACCAGTTCTTGCTGCATTATCATGACCTTGACGTCCAAGAATTATTCCTCCCGTTGGGAAATCTGGACCCGGAACGATTTTTATAACTTCTTCAATTGTGATGTTATTATTATCGATATAGGCAATACATGCATCAATTACTTCGCCAAGATTGTGAGGAGGAATATTGGTTGCCATTCCAACTGCAATTCCACCCGAACCATTGGTAAGAAGGTTAGGGAATCTAGCTGGTAAAACTCGAGGTTCTTTTTCATTACCATCGTAATTAGGCATGAAATCAACAGTATCTTTATCGAGTTCATCAAGCATGGTGTGTGAGATTTTTTCTAATCTTGATTCGGTATAACGCATCGCAGCAGGAGGATCATCATCAATTGATCCGAAATTACCTTGACCATCAATCAACGGAACACGCATTGAGAAGTCTTGAGCCATTCTAACTAGAGATTCGTAAATCGCTGCATCACCGTGAGGGTGATATTTACCCATTACTTCCCCAACAATTCTTGCGGATTTTTTAAATGGTTTATTGTAATCATAATTCCCTTCATACATTGCAAAAAGAATACGACGATGAACTGGTTTTAAACCATCACAAGCATCAGGAATTGCTCTAGCAACGATTACACTCATCGCGTAATCGAGATATGATTTGCGCATTTCTCCAACGAGTGAAACTGATTGGATATCTTTACCTGTAGCAGGAATAATGGTTGCAACTTCTAGAGAACTAGCTTTATCAAGCGAATTTTCGGATTGTAAATTATTTGAAGTGTTATTTTTTTCAGACATTTTTAGTTTTAAAATTAATTACCCAATTATAACTAGGAGAAAATTGATTTAACAAAAATAAAGTTATCCTTTAAGGTTGCAAGTATAAAATTTAATTTTTAAAAATTTTTTTAATAATCAACACAAATTTTGATCATGGCAAATATTGTGATTATTGAGTCAATCGCGATCAATTAAATCGAGATTAATTAAAAATTTTAAATTAATTTAAATCAATCGAAAGATTAATTAATTATAAAAAAATTTCAAATCTAATTGTTAAATTAAATTTTATTGTTGATAGTTAATAAACTATAAATAAAATAAACAAAATATTTAAGCAAATAACTTTCTTTGAAAGTTTTGATTTGTAAATTGAAATTAACAAAATATAACAAGTCCAATCATGCCAAGTCCAATTTTAAACAATACGATTTCGCAATTTGAAATTAACAATATTGAGTTATTTATTAGACTTATCGATATTTATTCAGATGATGAGTTTAGAGATAATATTGCTAGCGATAGATCATTGTCAATATTGGCTCATTATGCAGTTGATAAGGAAGATGTTGTTTTATTAACGAAACTTAAAATAAGAAATTTTTCACTAGAAATTAATGTTTTGATTGATTCAAGAGTTCATAGTCCTTTATCTTTGGCAATTAAAAAAATGCATTTACCAACTATTAAAAAATTAATAAGCCTTGGAGTTGAGGTTAATAGTCAAGTTATAGATAGAGAAATTAATGCCATATTGATGACAGTTACTCATGATATTGAAAAAAAAGAATTAGTAAGAAATATTTTTAATCTTATGATTGAAAGTGGATTTATTCTTAAAATTAAGGATCGAAGTTTTTTAATTAGTCAAGATTATCAAGATTTAATAACACAAACCCAAAGTTCAAATAATTTACTTAAAGATAATA
>CAMCSJ010000122.1 GCA_945878005.1 Rickettsia typhi
AGTTGCAATCTTCAAGATTTTTGTAAGCTCTTTTCAATCGCTAACAAAAATTAAGAAGATTGACGAACCCCGTCTGGTGTTCTCATCTCCCCTCTTTCTTTGCCATACTTTTAAGACCACTGCCTTGGCAGTGGTCTTAAAAGTATGGCGGAGAGAGGGGGATTCGAACCCCCGATATAGCTTTTCAACCATATATCGGTTTAGCAAACCGACGCCTTCAGCCACTCGGCCATCTCTCCAATTTTTAAAAATAATTTTATAAAACAACTTTAGTGGTTTTATAAAAGTGGTTTTTCAAATTTTATTTTAGTTTTTAAATAGTAGATCGGTGATAACAAAGTTCAAGAAATTTTTTTGGTAATTATAAAATTCTATTTTGATTCTTGTTGGAATATTTTTAAACCGATCCCAGATATATTCAAACCTCAATCCCAGATATATTCACACTCGAGTCCAAATACATTCAAATCTCGATCCCAGATATATTCAAATCTCTAATCCAGATATATTCGCATCAGCAAAATTTATTTTAATTTTGAAAATTTTGATAATTATAAAATAGATTTTTTTAAAATATCAAATGCCAAAATCAATAATTAAAATTTTTAAAATTAATATGGAAAATTACTTTTTAAATTAGTTTTGAAATTTCTTTTTAAATTGTTTTTAAATTGTTTTTAAATTGTTTTTTAAATTACTTTTGATTTTTTAATTTTCTTTTAATTGGGGAAATTTTTAACTTGACTAATTTGATAATTTTTTGATAAAATTTATCACAAATTTAATTTCGGTGATGGAATCAATATTTTAGATGATTTGCGACTTATTTGTTAAATTTATTAATTTGTATAATTATTGTGGTAATTTGTTATGTTTAAAGATTTGTTATTGTTTAATGTTTATTTTAATCCTATTCTAATAAAATATTTAAAATTTACAAAAAACCATTTTTCGTGCTTGGCGATATTAATTTTAGTGAATTTATTTTTTTTAGATGAAGTCAATTCTAAGGAAATAATTGCTCAAAAAATTAATATTTCTAATGATCGTAAAAAAATTACCAAGTCAAGTGATTCTAGTGCAATCAATAAATTATCGTTAGAAGATTCTTCGGGGATTTCAACTCTTCCTAAATTAACAGTTATTGCTAATTCTTTGGATTCAAATAGTAAAAATTATAGTTCTCAAAATACTTTAAGCGCAAATCGTACTAAAACCTCTTTGCTAGATACTCCTCAAGCAATTTCGGTAATTAATCAAGAGCAAATTCGCGAACAAAATATCACGGATATGGAGCATGCAGTTCGCTATATTCCAAGCTTTAATATTCAACAAGGCGAAGGGAATCGTGATCAATTGACGATTAGGGGGAATTCTAGTAGTGCAGATTTTTTTATCGATTCTATTCGCGATGATTTACAATATTTTCGAGATTTTTATAATATCAAAACCATTGAATTTCTTCGTGGACCAAATGCCTTATCTTTTGGTCGAGGTGGAGCAGGGGGATTAGTAAATCGAGTCAAAAAAACTGCAGATTCTAAGGCGGTAAAATCTTTTAATTTAGCAACTGGATCTTTTAACAATAAGAGATTGGCAATTGATTTTGGAGATAAAATAACTAACAAATTTTTTAGTCGAATTAATGCGGTTTATGAAAAATCTGATAGTTTTCGAAATTTTGTTAATTATCAAAAATATGGAATTAATCCTACTGCTACTTGGATTCTAAATGATAAGACTGATTTAAAATTTAGCTATGAACATTTTGCGGATCAACGAATTGCTGATCGGGGAGTTCCTTCAAAAAATAATGAAGCTGTAAATGCAAATCCATCGGCATTTTTTGGTAATCCATATGAAAGTTATGCCAACACCAAAATTGATAATTTTAGCACCATTCTTAATCATGATTTTTCGAGCGAAACTAATCTTCGCAATCAAATTAGCTATTCACTGAATAACAAATTTTACCAAAATATTTACGCAAATAGTTCGATTGATAGTAATGATAATTTTAAAATATCGGCTTATAATAATTTAACTCAGCGAAAAAATTTTACTAATCAACTTGATTTAACTCACAAGTTCAAAACTTACAATATCAAGCATCAAACGCTTTTTGGTTCGGAGATTACTCGTCAAGATTCAATTAGTTTAAGAAAAAATGGCAATTTCAATGATACTTCTTCAACTCTAATTTTAAACACCCAAAATTCACTGGATTATTCGTCAATTAATTTTTACAAAAACAAAGATGTTAATAATTTAATTTCTGAAATTAGAGTTTATGGATTATATTTTCAGGATCAAATTGAGTTCAATAAATATTGGCAATTAATTGCAGGAATTCGTCAAGATCGCTTTGAAATTAATATTCGCAATAATCACGATCTGACAAAATTATCACGAATTGATAGTTTAACATCTCCTCGCTTGGGAATAATTTTTAAACCTAAGGAAAAATTATCAATTTATTCGAGTTATAGCGTTTCTTATCTTCCTAGTGCTGGTGATCAATTTGATAATTTTAATGACAAAATAAAAGCATTAAAACCTGAGAAAATGCAAAATTACGAAATTGGTAGCAAATATGATATTAACCAAGATTTTAGTATTTCATCAGCTTTGTTTGAGTTACAAAGAACTAACACCAAGGCAAATGATCCCAACAAGGTGGGATATTATACTTTAAGTGGAGAAAGCAGAAGTAGAGGAGTTGAATTTGAAGCTAAAGGAAAAATATTGCCAAAAATTAATAGTAATTTATCTTACAGTCTCATAGATGCAAGAATTGTTGGACAAACTTCAACTGCTTCTAAAAATAATATCGTTGCACTTGCTCCTAAACATAAATTTACTTGGGAAAATAAATATATTTATGATTCTCAACTTAGTCTTGCTTTAGCTTTTATCAGGCAATCATCGCAATTTGCGGGAGTGGATAATAGTTCGAAATTAAATGGTTTTAAAAGATTTGATTTTAATATTTTGTATAAAATTAACAAAAACTATAAAGTGCAATTAAATATTGAAAATATTTTTAACGAAAAATATTTTCTAACTGCTCATAACAATAACAATCTCATGCCTGGATCAACTCGTTATTTTAGAATAAATTTTAATGTTGATTTATAATTCTTTTATTAGCAAATAATTGGTTTAGATAAAAAACAATTATTCCTAATAAACCACAACAACAAGATGCCAATAAAACCGCTAATTTTATTTGTTGGGATTTTAATTGATCATCAAATGCTAAATTACCAATAAAAAAACTCATCGTAAAACCAACTCCCGTAATGATACTAACTGAATAAAATTGCCACCAACTAACTTCGCCATTCTTAGAGCATCTTGGTAAATGGGCGATATTAAAAAATATTGCGAGATAAGCAAATAACATTACCCCAATTTGCTTGCCTAAAAATAAGCCAAAAAATATTCCTAGAAATAGCGGATCATTAATCATTTCGAAAGTAAAATTATTAAAATAAACTGCACTATTTGCGAAAGCAAAAATTGGCAAAATCATGAAATTTACTAATGGAGCAATTGAGGAAATTATTTTTTTTATAAAGTTTTTTTGGTGAGTAATAAAAATTGCTAATGCAACTCCTGCAATGCTTGGATGAATTGATGATTTTAAAATTAATAACCATAAAACTAATCCTAAAATTATATAAAATTCAAGGCGATAAATTTTTTTAAGATTTAAAATTCCTAAAATTACCATGATTCCTAAAGCTAAAAAACCATAAAATAAATTTAAATCATGACTGTAAAAAAAACCGATAAAAAATATAGCTAATAAATCATCAAAAATTGCTAAGGAAATTATAAAAACCTTGAGAGATTTATTAATTTTTTTGCCAAATAA
This sequence comes from Rickettsia typhi, assembly GCA_945878005.1. Taxonomy (GTDB): domain Bacteria; phylum Pseudomonadota; class Alphaproteobacteria; order Rickettsiales; family UBA1997; genus CAILUF01. The sequence continues at coordinate 3,881 of CAMCSJ010000122.1, forward strand.
ACAAATAATTCCATAGGCAAATGCAATATCGGTAGCAGTTGGTATTGCAAATCCTTTTAAATTATCGGGATGTTGATAGTTAAAAAAATAATAAATGATAATCGGAATAATAACTCCACCAATCGCACAAATCAGTGGTAAAATAACTCTTTTAAAATTTGATAATTCTCCTTGGATAACTTCTTCTTTTAGTTCGAGAGTTACTAATAAAAAGAAAATTGACATTAAAAAATCATTAATCCAATCAAGCAAAGACATGTTCTTACTAATGCCAATTATTGGAAAGTTGATTGGCAATTTAATTGCAAAGAGATTTTCGTAATAAATTTTATATTGAGAATTGGTGATAATAATTGCTGATAGACTAGCTATTAAAAGAAGAATTCCCGTAAGAGATTCTAGTTCAAAAATTTTTTTTGCCCAATTTTTTTTTCTTTCTTCGATCATAAAAAATAAATTAGTTATTTATAATT
>CAMCSJ010000123.1 GCA_945878005.1 Rickettsia typhi
GCTTCAAATGATGAAAATCAAGAACAAATCGCCATTAGTAATCAAGAATTAAAAAATAAAAAACAAATTTTTTCACTTGCTTTTGATAAATTAAATTTACGCGAACAAGATATTTTAAAACAAAGACATCTTAGCGAAACCACTACCACTCTTGATGATCTTAGTAAATTTTATAAAGTTTCTCGGGAAAGAATTCGTCAAATTGAAGAAAATGCCATTAAAAAAATCAAAAAAGAAATTGCTCAAATTATGGAAAATAATTTAATTAGAAATTGTTAGATTATCCTAATTATTAAGAAGTAATGTTAAAAATAATTTACAGTTAAATGTTTACAGGAATTATCAATCATCTAGCTAAAATTGAAGAAATAAAACATCATAAAAATTCAGATAGTTTATTAAAAATATCACTCGATAAAAATTCAATTAAAAAAATGCCCAAGATTGGCTGTTCTATTTCTTGCAATGGAATTTGTTTAACTTTAATTTCTCAAGAAATTATTGCCAAAAAAATATTTTTAACATTTAACGCATCGCAAGAAACATTTGAAAAAACTACTCTCAAAAATTTTCAAAAAAATGATTTTATCAATGTGGAATTTTCGTTAAAAATTGGCGATGAATTAGGTGGACATTTAGTGCTTGGTCATGTTGATGATACTGCTAAAATACTAGATATTTCGTCAATAAAAGATTCGTGGATTTTTAGCTTTGAACTCAAAGAAAATTTTAAAAAATTTATAGTAAAAAAAGGATCAATCACCATCAATGGAGTTTCGCTTACGATAAATAATGTTTTAAAAAATAGCTTTGATGTCAATATTATCGACCATACTTTTCATCATACCACTTTCCAAAACTTAAAATTAAATCATCTCGTAAACCTAGAAATTGATGTGATTGCAAGATATGTCAATTCTAACTTAACATTTAATAATAAAAATTAGTTTTGTTAATATTAAATTATAATATATAAAAAATATAAAAATGGTTAAAGGCAATTATAAACTATCAACAACTAATGAAATAATCGCCGAAGCGAAAGCTGGGAAAATGTTCATTTTAGTTGATGATGAAAACCGTGAGAATGAAGGAGATTTGGTAATTCCAGCCGAAATGTGCGATGATCAAAAAGTTAACTTTATGGCAAAATATGGTCGTGGATTAATCTGTTTAGCACTTGATGAAAATTGCGTCAAGAAACTTGATTTACCTTTAATGTCGATGAATAATGAATCAAGACATCGAACTGCTTTTACAGTTTCAATCGAAGCAAGACAAGGAATTGCCACAGGAATTTCAGCACAAGATCGAGCAAAAACAATTCGTTGTGCAATTGATCCCAATCTTGGTAAAGAAGCAATTGTAAGTCCGGGACATATTTTTCCACTCAAAGCTCAAAATGGTGGAGTGTTAGTTCGAGCAGGTCATACCGAAGCATCAGTTGATATTTCTCGACTTGCCAATCTTAATCCATCCGCAGTAATTTGTGAAATTATGAATGATGATGGATCGATGGCTAGATTAAAAGATCTCGTTAAATTTGCCAAAAAGCATCATTTAAAAATTGGCTCAATTGCTGATTTAATTGAATATCGTCGAAGCAGTGAACAATTGGTCGAATTAGTTGGGGAAAGAAAATTTCATAGCAAAATTGCTGGAGAATTTTTGGCAAAAATTTATCGCAGTAAAATTGACAATGTTGAACATATTGCCTTAATAAAAGGAGATATTAAAGCGCAAGATAATGTTTTGGTAAGAATGCATCATCTCAATATTATCAGCGATTGTCTCGATAATTTTAACGATCCCAGGACGGGAAATTTAACAAAATCTTTAAAAAAAATTAATAAAAATCACAGTGGAGTTTTGGTTTTAATTCGCCAATTAAGTGAAAAAATTATCGATAATTTTTTTGAAGAAAATGGCGAAAATAAATCCCAAAAAATTCTTAGAAATTACGGAACTGGAGCGCAAATTTTAGTTGATTTAGGGGTAAAAAATTTAACCTTATTAACCAATACCAAAAAATCAGTAATAGGACTTGACGCATACGGGATAAAGATTCGTGGATATAAAAAAATTTAACAAATAAAAAATTTTCAATGTTATCAAAAAAAATTTCATGGCAAAATCCCCTGCCCTTTGCTCAAAAAATTATTGATAATTATGCAATTGAAAATCCTGATGATAATTTTGTTTTTTTATATTCTGGACTTAATGAAGTAGTAAAAAATTCAATTACTTATTTAGCAATTTTTAGTAAGGAAAAATTAATTACCGATGATTTTTTTTATGCTCATAAAATTATCAAAAATTCACCACAAAAATGGTTCGGATATTTTTCTTATGAATTAGCTTCGCAATTTGAGAATATCTCCCCAACCCTTCAATCTCATATTCAAAGCCATAAAATTCACCTTGAACAATTTCATTTAATTTTTGAATTTAATCATTCTAAAAAAATTATTACTGCAAATTTTGATGATCCTAAATATTTTGATTTAGCAATAGCTTATCGACAAAAAAAAGTTAAAAAAAAACCAGTTAAAATTGAAAAAATTACCTCAAATTTTAGTGATAAATCTTATTTAGATTCAATTGAAAAAATTAGAAAAAAAATTGCCGAAGGTCAATTATTTCAATTAAATTTAACCAGAAAATTTTATGGCGAATTTACCAATAAAATTGATTTAACTTTAGCATTTGAATTATTTAAAAAACATTACCATTACAGTAAAATCAACTATTCATCACTATTAAAATTTGGAGATTTAATTACCATTTCGGCAAGTCCTGAATTATTTTTTAAAGTTAAAAATAACAAAATTATTTCTTGTCCAATCAAAGGAACAGCCAATCGGTCTCACATTAAAAAAATCGATAATCAAAATAAAAAAAATCTTAAAAATTCTAGCAAAGAACGTGGAGAAAATTTAATGATCGTTGATTTAGTTCGCAGTGACTTATCAAGATTTTGTAAGGCTGGATCAGTAATGGTAAAAAAATTATTTGCAATTACTAGTTATAAAAATATTCATCATATGTCTTCGCAAATTGAAGGTCAATTACCGCAAAACTTTGATGCAATTGATTGCATTCCAGCTTTATTTCCCCCAGGTTCGATGACGGGTGCTCCAAAAATAATGGCGATGAATTTAATAGCAGAAATTGAAAAAACCAATCGCGGAATTTATAGCGGAGCAATTGGAATAATTGATGGAAAAAATAATTTAAATTTCGCGGTGGTAATTCGAACTTTAATCATCAATAAAAATAAATTTGAATTACAATTTGGCGGAGGAATTACTTACGATTCTAATCCCCAATTTGAGTTAGCGGAAGTCTATAACAAAGCCAATTCTTGGTTTAAGGTTTTAGGAATAAAAAATATCAGTTAAAGAATAGCCTTTAACTATCCACCTTCCCGCAAAGCGTCTTGAGTCTTATGCCCCTAAATTTAGTAAAAACACTCCTTAAGCCAACGGGTTCATAACTCCCCCCTTGAGTGCTTAGCTAGGTGCTCGAAGGTTTATGAGAGCCTATGGAAAATTTTAGGGGCTGTAGCCTTTGAGGGTTTAAGCTCCTCTTCCACCATCTCCTCTTGCACCAGCTACTGGTCCACTTTTAGCAACATTTTGAGAAGAATCGTCAAGTCTTCGAGATGGAGAATCGTCAAGTCTTCGAGCTGGAGAATCACCAACAAGTCTTCGAGCTAGACTAGCTATTGAACGAGCTTCACTTGAATAACTAATCGATAATCCGTCCAAATGCTGTTCTAAACTAATCGCATGATCAAATATTCTCTTAATATTTATCCATTTTTCAGCATCGTTGTTAGGAAATTTCAATTCATGATTTATTCTTTTGTTAATTACCATCATAGTATTCTCGATAGATAATGCGCTAAATTCGAGCTGCGCTTCTTCATTGCTATATGGAATTAAATTCAAAAGGTTTCTAAAATTATCACCAAGTTTTTCGATTACAGTTTCTAAAGTTTTAGAATCTCCTAAGTGACATAATTCATGGATAAATCTTGCAAGATAAGTTGTTTGATTTGAATCTTTTTCTAAAATAATTATGCTAAAGGAGGAATAAATGGAAAATATTTACAATATGTAAATTTGCCAATGTTAGCAAATTCTAATAGCATTAATTCACCTTTATGCAATAATTTAGGATCTCAATCTTGTAGCAATATCAAGCTTCCTCGATTTATTACTTTAGCACAATCGCCAATTGGTCATGGAGGATATGCAAAAAGTTTTTATCGTCGAGGAGTTAACAATAATTTTGATA
>CAMCSJ010000124.1 GCA_945878005.1 Rickettsia typhi
CGATCTTAAAAATATGAAATTTTTTTAAATAAAAATGAAAGTTTTTTTGAGATTTTTTTAAGGATTCTTTAGAAATTTTTTAGTTTAAAAGTAAAATCAAGAAATCGCCTTTTTTAGATTTTTTTTTGTTTTGCTTTTTTAAATGTTGCTAAATCCATTGAAACTCTAGTATTCTGACCCCCCACGATTTAGAAGGACTTAACTACCGTTAAGCCCTTCTAAATCTGCTCCCCCTCAAGGGGGGAGCTTAGAGCCCGAGAGCTTCGAGACTATTTCATGAAATTGTAGGGATCTAAGAAGATTAGTCCGAGGATGAGCCCGAGGGTTTTGCAAGTGTTTTTAATATTTAATCAAATTAAATTCTATACTGCTCTATACCGCAACAATTTTATCCATCAATCTCTTAAACCAACTTCCTTTACTTTCAAAACCTTCTTTGTTTTTTTCCTTAAGATATAAATTTCTTAAAAAAACTAACATGCCAAGAGCGCAAGAGTTAGTTGGATTTATAATCTCAGGAGGAGCTGAAGAAAATTTAGTTGGATAGCCAATTTTAGCATTTTTATTAAAAATTTCTGAAACCAATTTATCAATTCCAAGGATTGATGCAACTCCTCCCGTGATAACAATATTAGGCATTAAGGAATATGGAATTTTAGATTTTTCTAAAGAAGTTTTTACAGCTTCAAATAATTCTTCAAGTCGTGATTGAATAATATCTCGCAATTCTAATCTCGTAATACGAATCATTGAAGATTCAGGAGAAGCAGAATCTTGAAGACGATATTTGATAATTTCTCGTTCTTCGATTGGCGAAATAAAAAGCGAACTATTGAGATTTTTTATTTTTTCAGCCAAGCCAATATTAATCCCAAGAATTGTTGCAATATCCTTTGTTATCAGATCTCCTCCGATTGGCGAACTTCCAACAAAAACTAATTTTTCATCGGCAATTATGCAATAGGAAGTAGAACTTCCACCGATATCAATCAATAAAGTTCCAAGCTCCATTTCATTTTGCGAAAGACATGCTAAAGCTGAGGCGTAAGGTTCTACCATGTAATTATTTACCGAAACTTGACATCTTCTAAAACAATTTTCAATATTGCGAATGGTAGTTTGTGAAGTTGAAATGACGTGAAATCTTGCATAAAGATTATCCCCCGACATAAAACGAGGATTAGCTACAGAACTTGAATCATCAATGCGATATTGCATAGGAATTAAATGAATTATTTCACGATTATTTTTTTTAAATTCTGCGCGAATTTTTCCAGTGATATTTTCAATATCGATATCTTTAACAACATCAGAACTAATTTTACAACCTACTTCCTTGCGATTTGAAACTACTTGACACCCTGATATTCCTACCAATAATTTGACAATATTAAAACCTGCCATTCTTTCTGCTTCAGCAATTACGCTGTTAATTGCTTTTTGAGCAATACGCATATCAGAAATTGCACTAGCATTTATTCCGCGTGATTCCTTGTGACCATAACCAAGAATTTCAATATGCTCATTATGCAGTGATGCAATAATGCATATTAACTTAGAAGATCCCATATCTAAGCACGAAACTATTTTTCCTTTTTTTAAGTTCTTCGACATGAAAAAATTTTACGTAAATTTTGGTTAAAAAATTAATTGTTAAAAAATTTAAACTTCAACTAGCTGTTATCTTTTAATAAAAAAAAATTTGCAACTTATATTTCGCCGAAAGATAAATTAAATATTTTTTCTAACAATTTAGCAAGTGAAGTTAATTAAATTATTGATTATATTTTTTGAAATTATTATTTCCCAATTGCTATATCGATTTACTATATCGATTTCAATTCTTTGGAAATCGAATCATTATATTCAATATAAATTTTATCATTAATTCTCAGATCAATTACTCGAAAATCATCGATTTTTCCTTGATCATAAATTTTTATCAATTGTTGCCAACCGTTATAGATCTCCTCTTCTGGCAGTTTAACTAAAAGATCATTATCAAAACGAATATTCCATCTGCGATCTCCTACCCAAGTTGCTGAATAAATTTTTTCACTTAATTTTGGATTAATTGCAAAAATATTAAATAATGCTTTAGCATGATTATTTGCACTTCTTCCCGATAAAATAATCATATGCTTAAATTCTTCTTCATTGACAATATTTTCATCATAAGGAACAGGATTTCCATCCTTATCGATAATATATTTTTTTTCTTCACTATGCCAAATTGCAAATGGCTCATACTCCTCAACTGTAATTGATAAAACATTAGGCATATTTCGAGAAATGGTAATTTTATTAATCCATAAAAGCTTCGATTTAATTTCATCAATAAGATTTTGAATTAAGGGTTGATATTCTTCGCTATCGGTAAAAATTCTTTCTTTAGTTGAATTGACGATGTTAATAATTTCATCATTTCTAACTCGTTTATTGCCTTTGATTTTAATTTCTTCAAATTGATAATTATCGAGATTTAAATAATGCAAAAAATAAAGATTTGTTTTGTGCAAAACCTTGTCAATAATTTCAGGTTTAAACATTTTTAGTGCAATAAAAACAATAATTAAAAAACTAACAATTAGCACGAGAAGCTTAATTATTAATGGCTTAATGGCTTGATTAATAAATATTTTTAATTTTCTTGAGAAGGGATTGGTTAATAAAAAATCCTTAAAATTTTTATGAAATTTTTTCATCCAAAGCAAGCATTTTCAATTAAAAATTCCACGATTTCTTCAAAGGAAATTCCAACATGTTTGGCAATTTTTGGAACTAAAGAAAGCGGAGTAAATCCCGGATGAGTATTAACTTCTAGTAAATAAAATTGCTGATCGCCATTATCTTTATTGTTAAAAATAAAATCTACACGACTTACTCCCCTGCACTTCGCAGAAATATGAGCTTTTTGAGCTAATTGCAAAACTTCATGATATTTTTCTGGCGAGATTTCAGCAGGCATAACATATTCGGTCATTCCTGCGGTATATTTACAATTATAATCGTAAAATAATCCTTTAGGTCTAACTTCAATTGCTCCAAGAGCTTTATTATCCATGATTGCAACTTGAATTTCTTTTCCTGCAATATAATTTTCAATAATCATTTCATCACCATATTGCCAAGCAAAATTAGTAAAATCAAATTTTGAATTTGGTAAAATTACTTCAACTCCAACACTTGATCCTTCATTGACTGGCTTGATTACAAATGGTTTGCCAATTTCAAAAATTTTTTCGATATTTTTTTGATTTTCATCTTTTCTTAGGATTGAATATTTTGGAGATCTTACTCCAACGCTTGAGCAAACTTTTCTGGTCAAAAGTTTATCCATACAAATTGTTGAAGCTAATGCACCAGAGTGAGTGTAAGGGATTTGTAAAATATCAAGCAAACCTTGAATTCTTCCATCCTCACCAAATTGTCCATGTAGCGCATTAAAAATGATATCTGGCTTTGCTTCTTGCAATTGTTGAAAAATTTGCCGAGAGAAATCAATCTTAGTTGCGTGATAACCCATTTTGATAAGCGCTTGAAATACTGCTTCACCAGATGATAGCGAAACTTCTCTTTCGGAATTCCATCCACCCATTAAAACTGCAATATGTTTAGATTTATTTAATTTCATTACTTTTATTATATTTAATTCAATTTAATTTACTTTTATCATAATATGTTAACTAAAAAATTTATTAATATTTGTTATTTTTTTGATATTTTATTAAATAAACTTTTACTATTTTGATTATCATTTTGGGTTATTTCATCGGATTTAAAATTCGATAAATCTTGAGTTAAATTTTTTGGCAATTCACTATTGCCATTGTTATTGCCATTGCTGTTAGCGTTAATGTTAATTGGCAATTGATTTTCCAAAATATCAGTTTCATTTTGTAAGGATTTAACTGGTGAAGATTTAATCGAAGAAGAATCTAAATTTGCGGTTTTTTGAGTTAAATTTGAATCTTGAGATTTAATAAGATTTTCAACTTCCTTATCATCATCGATATTAATTTTTTTAGAATCTTGATTTTCTTGAGATTTTTCAAGCTCTTGTGATAATTTTAAATCTTGATTTTCTTGGGATAAATTTGAGTTATCTACTAAAACTTTGGTAGTTGATTCTTTTAATTCTGGCTTGGTATCGGCAGAAATTTCTGATGCTTTTTTGGCATCATTTTGTAAAGATTTTCCTAATTCAACTTCCTTGATAACATATTCAACTAAATCAATAAA
>CAMCSJ010000125.1 GCA_945878005.1 Rickettsia typhi
AATCTACAGAGGCAAATTATCGTGCTTCTTCCAAGGCTTGATAATTTTTTTATTTTTTAAAATTTGTAAAGAAGTGCAAATATGTTTTCTAGTATTTTGCGGTCTGATAACTTCATCAATAAATCCTCGAGATGATGCTACAAAAGGAGTGGTAAATTTTTCGCGATATTCTTGAACTTTTTTAGCTTTTAAATCTTGATTTTTTGCTTCTTCACGGAAAATAATTTCCACCGCTCCTTCGGGACCCATTACTGCAATCTCAGCATTTGCCCAAGCGTAATTAACATCTCCTTTTAAATGTTTTGAATTCATTACGATATATGCTCCACCATATGCTTTTCTGGTGATAACCGTAATTTTTGGAACGGTAGCTTCGCCATAAGCGTATAATAATTTTGCACCATGTTTAATAATTCCATTATGCTCTTGATCGCTTCCAGGTAAGAATCCAGGAACGTCAACGAAAGTGATGATTGGAATATTAAATGCATCACAAAAACGAATAAATCTTGCTGATTTTTCACTGGCTTTAATATCTAAACAACCAGCTAATTGCATAGGCTGATTGGCAATTATTCCAACAGTTTGACCTTCCATTCTTCCAAAACCAATGATAATATTTTTAGCAAAATTTGCCTGTATTTCAAAAAAATCTCCTTCATCAAGAATTTTTTCAATTAATTCCACAATGTCATATGGTTGATTAGCATTTTCAGGAACTAGCGTATTAAGTGATACATCAATGCGATCATAAGCATCTTCAACGGGAATCTCAGGAGGATTTTCACGATTCGATAATGGTAAAAAATTTAACAATCTTCGAGTTTGCAAAAGTGCTTCGATATCGCTTTTGAAAGTTAAATGAGCTACTCCACTTTTTGAACCATGAACCGATGCTCCACCTAAATCTTCTTGAGTTATATTTTCGCTGAGAACTGTTTTAACTACATCTGGACCAGTTACAAACATGTAAGAAGAATTTTCAACCATGATCGTAAAATCAGTTAGAGCAGGTGAATAAACTGCTCCTCCTGCGCATGGTCCCATGATTAGAGAGATTTGAGGAATTACTCCGCTTGCGTCAATATTTCGTTGAAAAATTTCGCCATATCCTCCAAGTGAATCAACTCCTTCTTGAATCCTTGCTCCACCTGAATCATTGATACCAATTACGGGTGCACCAACTTGCATTGCTTTATCAAGAATTTGACAAATCTTACGAGCATGTGCTTCGCCGAGTGATCCACCCATCACCGTAAAATCTTGACTATAAACAAAAACCAATCTGCCGTTAATAGTTCCTTGTCCTGTCACCACTCCGTCTCCGGGATGTTTTTTATCTTCCATGTCAAAATCACCGCAACGATGTTCAACATAAAGTCCATATTCTTCAAAAGAATCAGGATCTAGCAATACCTCAATTCTTTCTCGAGCAGTTAATTTTCCTTTGGAATGTTGAAGATCAATGCGTTTCTGACCTCCGCCAATTCTAGCTTCTTGACGTTTTGAATTTAACTTTACAATATTTGCTGATTGCATAAATTTTTAATTAATTTTAGCGATAATAGTTTCGCCACCAATCATAGTTTGACCTAATAAACTTTTAATTTCAACTGCTTCGGGAAGATAAATATCAGCTCTACTTCCAAAGCGAATAATTCCATATCTTTGACCGATAGCTACTTCTTGACCCTCTTTAAGTTCAGAAATTATTCTTCTAGCAACTAATCCAGCAACTTGAACAAAAACAATTTCTAGATCATTTTTAGTTTTAACTATTACCGCATTTCTTTCATTCTCAAGGCTTGCTTCTTCTGCATTCGCACTTAAGAATTTTCCGGGACGATAAACAACTTTAGTAATTTTTCCAGCAATAGGAACACGATTAACATGGACATTAAATACGTTTAAAAATATGCTAATCTTATTAAATTTTTGTTTGCCATAACCCAATTCTTCAGGAGCTTCAACATTATATTCAACTCGAGTTACCACTCCATCAGCAGGACTTACAATTACATTTTCTTCAACAGGAATAATTCTTTCGGGATCGCGAAAAAAGAAAATGCACCATAAGGTTATAACCAAGCCAATCAAGCCTAGGAAATTGCTAAGCATTGCTAAAATTGCAGTAGCAATTGCAAAAATCAAGATAAATTTATATCCTTCTTTGTGGATAGGAAATGCTATTAATTTTAGCGCGTCGTATAAGTCATTCATAAATTTATTTTAAAGTTAATATTTTTTAATAAAAAAATTATTTTTAATTTAATTGAAATTAAAAATAATGGTAATTTAAGTAGTGCTTTTTAAAAATTATTCTCAAAGCAAAATTTAAGCTTTGAGTAATTCTCAACAAAAAATAATTTTTTTTGAGAATTAAGAATTTTAATCGCGATCTTCTTTTAATTTTTTATAAAATTTTTCAAAATCCTTCAAATTAATTTTCTTTTTTTCAATATTTTCTAAGGCAATAATAAAATTAATTGCCTTATCTTCAATTGCTTGCGATCTAATATTTTCAAGAGCTTGGGGATTTTTATTATAATATTCAATAACCTTTTGTTCACTACCAGGATAGCGAGCTAAAATTTTACCAATATGAAAATCGAAATCTTCTTTCTTTAATTCAATTTTATTTTTTTCGCAAATATCTGACAAAATAATTCCACAACGAATCATTCTAATTGCTAAATCTTTTTTAGCTTCTTTAGCTTTTTCTTTTTCCTTTTCGTTTTTAAATTTATTAGGATTATTTTTTAATTCTTCTTCAATTTCTTGCCATAAGATTTTATGTTGTTGTTCAACCATTCCTTCAGGCAAATCAAAATCATATTTTTTATTTAGATAATCAAAAAGCTCTGTTTTAAAGGCATCCAAAGACATCTGCTCATTATTGGTTTCAAGATTCTTTTTTATTTCTTCAATAAATTTATCTTTTCCTTCCAGTCCAAATTTTTCTTTGATAAACTCATCAGTAATTTCGGGTAAAGAAATTGTCAAAACTTCATTAATTTTAACTTCAAATTCAGCTTGTTCACCAGCTAAATTACTAGCATGATATTCCTTAGGAAATTTTACTTTAACCTTAACTTCATCGCCAGCTTTTTTACCAACTAATTGCTCTTCGAAATCATCAATAAATGATTTTGATCCAAGTTCAAGTTGATATCCTTTTGCAGATCCACCTTCAAATTCTTTTTTATCAATTCTACCAATATAATCGATATTCACAGAATCTTGCAATTTAGCTTTATAGCCTTGCTCTTGCTTGTTCCATGATCCAAACATTCGAGAAAATTTATTTACCGATTCATCAATATCATTTTGCGAAACTTCAATTTCTCTTTTAGTAATTTTGATTTTCTTTAATTCGATTTCGGGAACTTCAGGAAAAATTTCCGTGGTAAGATTAACTTCAACATCAAAATCTAACTCGATTTTTTTGACATCAACAGCAGGTTGAAGAGCTAGTTTAATAGCATTATCCTTAACAATATTTTTGATAGTTTCATCAATTAATTTTTCTGCTTCATCAATCATAATTGATTTTCCATATTTATCAAAGATAACCTTGGCAGGAACTTGTCCTTTGCGAAATCCTTTAAGATTAACATTTCCTTTAACTTTTTCGATATTTTCTTGAATTTTTTTATTAATTAATTCCTTAGGAATAATAATTTCAAAATTTTTTTTAAGTTTCTTATCGAAGGTTTTTTTAATTTTTACTTCCATTGTAAATAGTTTATTTTGTTGAACTTAAGAGCATATTTAATGCCATAAATTTAATATTGATAACAATAATTTAAAATTAATTTAAATGCATTAAGTTAAAATTCTATAACAAATTTATAATTTTAAATTTTTAAAAAAAATAATAAAGTCACCAACGAAATCCTTAGGCAAAATCATCAGAAAAATTATTACGCAAAATCATCAAGCAATAAATTATTTAAAAAAATAAATTTAAGTTTAAATCCAAGGTGAATAAGGTTAAATTAGCTAAAAATTATTTTTAAATTAACTCAAAAAAAATTTAATAAATGAAATATTTTACAGATAAAAAGCATTATTGGAATCAATAAAACCAACGCTTAAATTAAAATCATAAAAGATTTTCTAATAATAAATAAAACCTAAATAAGCAATTTTATTTTAATAATTTAAAAATATTAAAAAACTAATAAATTTTTTTATAAAATCTTTTCGTAAAAAATCATCAACTACTTTTCCA
>CAMCSJ010000126.1 GCA_945878005.1 Rickettsia typhi
CCAACCCCTGCAACTCCAGTTGCGAACTATGTTGGATTTGTGAAATCCAATAATATAATTTTTATCTCTGGACAATTACCTTTAGAAGGTGGTAAACTCCAAGGTATTGGCAAAGTTGGCAAGGAAATAAATGCAGATGATGCAAAAAAATTTGCTAAACTTTGTGCTATCAATATTTTATCGCAGTTGAAAGTTGCTTGTGAAGGCAATCTAGATCGCGTTGTAAAATGTATTAAGCTAGGAATTTTTGTTAATGGTGATGCTGATTTTAAGGATCATCCTGCAGTGGCAAATGGTGCATCAGATTTAATCGCAGAAATTTTCGGCGATGCTGGTAAACATGCACGTGCAGCAGTTGGCTCTGGCTCCCTTCCTTTTGGTGTGGCGGTTGAAGTTGATGCAATATTTGAAATAAAATAAGTTAATAAATCTTAACCTAAACCAATATCAATTAACATTAGTTAATTCTCTTAATGTTAATTTTTTTCTCTTAACTTTTAATAAGTAATAATGCCAAACTTTAGAAAATCTTCAGATAGAAGATCAAGTAATTTTCGTTCCCCTCGTCAAGATAGTGACATAGGATCTTTTCGTTCAAATAAAGAATCTCAGGATGGGGAAAGAGGTTCATTTCGTAGCGATTCTAGATCATCTTCTCCTAAAAAACGTCCTTCATGGGAACTTCCGCAATTTGAAGGTCAAAAAAAATTCTTTAAAAAACCATTTTCAGGATCTAAGCCATTTGGCAGAGATCGTCGTGATCGCGATGAAGGCTTTTCGCAAGATTCTCGTGAAACTTCTTCTAGACCATCATGGAGCGGTAGACCAAATGAACAAGATCGTCAAGAGCGAGGAAATTTTTCACAAGATTATCGATCACAAGGAAGTGGTTTTGGAAGAAAGCCTAGATCAAATGATGATAATTTCTCACGAGATTATCCTAGAAAAGATAGATCGCAAAGCAGAGGATCATTTTCAGATTCTAGACCAAGATTTAGAGATGACTCATCCAATGAATTTAAATCTAAGCCTAGATTTAAAGAAAATTTTTCACATGAAAAATCTTCAAATATCAACATTGATCAAGAATCAAATAAATTAGCAAAAAAAGATTACAAGCCTAGCACTCCTCCGTTTCATATAGCAATTCCTGTAAATGATTTAGCAGAAACTCGAAAATTTTACAGCGAGATTTTAGGTTTTCGCGAAGGAAGATCAAATGAAAAATGGATTGATTGGAATTGTTTTGGTCATCAAATTGTGACTCACTTACGTCCAAATAAAATCGATAGCAGAAGTCAAGAAATTGTCAATCAAGTTGATGAACATGGCGTTCCCGTTCCTCATTTTGGAGTGGTTTTACAAGTTAGGCAATTTGAAAAATTTTCGCAAAAATTAAAAGAAGCGGAAGTTAAATTTGTAATTGAGCCATATCTTCGTTTTGCTGGAGAAGTTGGTGAACAATTAACAATGTTTTTTTACGATCCTAGTGGAAATGCCTTTGAATTTAAAGCCTTTAAAGATATCGCGCAATTATTTCGCAAAAATGAAGATAAAAAAATCGTCGTTGAAAATAATGAAATTTCTAAAACTTCAGATCTTCAAGAAGAAATAACCAAAGATTCTGATAGTGAATAATTAGATTGAGCTAGTTCGCAATCGATTGCCCAATTGATTGCCCAGTTGATTGCCCAACTGATTGTCGATAGGTCAATAAAATAAATTTAAAATTCTTGATTTTGAATTTAATCGATCAATAAATCTAATTAAAATTTAGATCAATTTAGATTGGTAAAAAAAACAAAATCAAGAATTGCATTTATTGAAAATTTTAGATTAGTTTTTTGAAAATTAAAATTTTATAAAAAATAATCTTTAATAAATTTAATTGGCAATTTTATTTTTAAATTGTAAACCTGAAAAAATCTAAATTTAATTGATAATTTGGAGGATGATTTTTTTTAAAATCTAAATTTAATTTTGATTTTTTTATGAATATTTTAAGCTTTGAAGATGTTTGTTTTGCTTATCAACGGATTAAGAATCACATTAAAAATACCCCAATAATCTCTAATGAAATTATCAATAAAAAATTAAAAGCTCAAATTTTTTTTAAAATGGATAATTTGCAGGAAACCCATTCCTACAAAGTTCGCGGAGCATTAAATGCAGTGCTTGGTTATTATCAAAAATATCGAAAATTTCCCGATAAAATAGTTGTTCAAAGCTCAGGCAATCATGCTCAAGCAGTTGCATTTGTTGGAAAAAAATTTAATATTCCGGTTTTAGTTTATATGGCAAATACCGTTTCGCCTTACAAAATCATGCTTACTAAACAATTTGGAGCTGATGTTGTTTTATGTGAAAAACGAAGCATCGCCAATCAACTTGCCTTGGAAAAACAAAATGAAGGTTATTTTTTTATTCATCCTTCGGATAATGATGATGTGATAGCTGGGCAAGGAACTGCTACCCTTGAAGCCCTTAAAGAGATTGGCGAAGTTGATGGAATTTTTGCTCCATGTGGAGGAGGAGGATTGCTTTCGGGTTGTTATCTTGCAAGTCAACAACTTTCACCAAATGCTAAGATTATTGGTTGTGAACCGTTATTAGCCAATGATGCTTGTAATTCCTTAAGATTAAGGAAAATTGTTGGTTTTGATGATACTCCTCAAACCATTGCTGATGGAGCTAGAACTTTAAAAGTTTCGCCAAGATGTTTTTATTATTTACAAAAAATTTCTGGAATAATTGAAATAAAAGAAGATAAAATTATTAATTGGCAAAAAGAGCTTTGCGAAACTTTATCGCAAAAAATCGAAATGACATCATCTCTTGGTATTGCAGGAGTTGAAATGATGCTAAAGCAAAATCCCTCTTGGCAAAATGGTAAATTTTTGGTGATCATTTCGGGTGGAAATATTGAATAATAATTTGGTATTATTAAAAGCTTTTAAAAAATTTATAAATTAATTATCGAAATGTTGATGCTGATGATGTTTTAGCTGGAGATATCAATTCTCTAAGTTCTCGAGCTTTTTGTGAGTATATTTGTGATTGCTCCAAACAAATTTCACGAAATTCAACAATTGATTTTCGTTGATCATTTGGATCTTGTGATTCTAGGGATTTAATAAAATTTGATATTTTCCTAGAAACAGCACTTGCCCTAATCTGAACTCCCTGAGCCAATAGATCTTGATTTAATTTTGGTTTTAAAAAATCTTGGAGATCTATTGGAATTTCTAAAATTAATTCAAAGATTAATTGATGATGAGGATCATCTAAAAAATCTGACTTTATGTTAGAGTTTATTTGCTCGATAAATTTGGTAATTTTTTTATTAAAGTTTGTTTTTAATTCATTTATTTTGTCTAACTTATCGGTATTAGCTAAACCAGTATGTTGATCTATTTCAGTAGCTGATGGAGTTATTTTAGCAATTAAATGTTCGAATAAATAATCGGCAAGTCCTTTATTTTCATGTCCATCTTGATTTACAATTATTACTAAATTTTTTAAAAATATCGCATTTGGTTTTAAAAAATCTTTAAGATCGGTTCTAGTTCCTTCAAGCTCTTCAGCTTTTGGATCAGAAGGTTTAACATCTAAGCTTTTAATTAAACTGCTAATAAATTCTTCATTTTCACGAAATTTAAAATTCTTTATTCTTCTATCTTGAAATTGACATTTTAGATAAGCATTTAAATTTTCTTTGGTGAATATATCTGGTTTTTCCTCAGCTAATTTATCCAATTTTTTAATTATCACTTTTAATTTTGAATATTGTTCTGGCGTTGAAATCCAAGAGCCATGTCCAGTCCCAAATCTCACATCTGCATCAAGATTTTTATTAATAAAATAATCGTAATAATTATAAAATTTAATTATTGATTCAGGCTCTCCAGCTGAAATACAAAGAATGGCATAAAGATATGTTTTTAATTTATCTTTATCTCCACGAAAATCCGAATTAGAAATTTTATCTAATAGAGGGTTAAACCAACTATGAAATAACCCAGCTAAATCTTGATCTGCTGTTAATCCTTCATTTCCAAAAGGATTATGTTGGGTAAAATTAATATTGAATTGTTTTAGTTCAGCAGTAATTGTCTCGAGATCTGGATTATAAGATTGAACCTTTTTAATCCCATCTGAAACAGCACCTGATAATAATTTGCTTAAATATTCATAATCTTCAAATGAAG
>CAMCSJ010000127.1 GCA_945878005.1 Rickettsia typhi
AAAGAAATTTTTGAAAAAACTGGAATATTAGATTCAAAAGCATTGCAATCATATAATCCTATTTTCGATGATCAAAATCAAGCTGAGAAATTTTTAATTTTACTTTACAAATTAGCAAGAGCCAATGATTTATTAACTTTAACAGATGCTCAAAAAAAACAAATAACAAGTTTATTTTCAAATATTAAAAGCCTTTCACCGCAAGAAATTTCTAAGCTTGATGAAATTATCTCTCAAGAAAATATTAGTTTAAATCAATTAGAGCAATTTTATAAAGAAAAATCTATCAAAGATCAAATAGTTGGTTTTATTGAATCTTCTCCAGCGCAACAAAATCAATATCTTGGGAGTGCTATAGATCAAAATAGCAACCTAATTAAATTTTTAAAAGTTTATCAACTCTTTGTAAATAATAATCCAAATACTAATATTAATTCAACAATACGAAATTCAATTTTATATCTAAATGATCAGCAAATTGAAGAAATTATTTTAGCAACTTCGATTATTTTTGATAAAAATCAAGAATTGATTGATCAAGTTGAACGTAATAATAATATTAAAATGCTAGCAGATATTGTTTCGGGAAGATTAATTTATTGTAATCAAAGCACTGATAGCAATATTTCTGCTATAATAATTGGCAAAGATAACCAAATTAAAATAATTTCATCTCCTAAAAATAGCGAAGATATATCAGATCAAACATACAAGGATTTTTTTCAAAAACATTTAAATGATTTACTTGGAACAAAATATGATTTTTCAAAGGCAAATATTACTAAGGAAAATTCGCAATCTTTTCTTAAACTTACTTTACTTTACTCAAAAAGTGAAATTATGGAGAATCCGCAATTCAAAAAGAATTTAACTAAATTTTTAGAAATAATAGCAACAAGAACTAACATAATTGGAGCAAGAACTAACATAATTGGAGCAAGAAATGATCAAAAAACTGATAGTCAAAAAACTTTAGATGCGATCAATGGTTGCACTTTGGTTAATTCTCAAAATTTTAAAGAAATTAATAAGCGAAAATTTAAGATATCTATCTCTTCTCTAGCTAACTCGGCTAATTTATCTTCTGCTGATTCTTCACAAAATCAAAGTCAATTTGGAGGAGGAGTTTTTGCAATAAGACGTGAAGAAAATCTAGGGTTAAATAAGGCTTCTCCATTATCTGAAAATTTTAATCAATCACCAAATTATGCTCATCGATCATTTCTTAACGAAGTTCTTGGAGATGATAATTATGCTAGTGAATTTGCAGCTCAAGCTGGAGAAAATATGAATGCAATTATCCATCATTTATTTTTTAATCCACAAAATCAAGAGCTTATAAAACTTTTAGGTATTCAAAAATATAGCGAACTTCAAGAAAAAATTTCTCAATCACCTTTGATTTGCGTTCCTCCTGCTCCGAGTTCTTCTGAAGATACAGCTTCTTTCCAATTTGAAAATACCTATGGCGATCAAGGCGAAATAAATGTTGGAGCAGTATTAGATGATAAAACATTATCCCTAGGAATATTTAATGGAGTAAATTTAAAATTAGGTTTAAGGATTAATGAAGATGGTACTATAGAGAAAGGGTTATTTGATGATCAAGAAAATTTATTAATTGATTCAGATTCAGTAATCGAAATGTATAAAAAATCTGGCATGAATTCAGATTCGCTAGTTAGTACAATTGCTAGATTTGGAAGTCTAAATAATAAGGGAAATGGTCAAGTAAGTTACATTGAAAGTGACTCAACATTTTCGCTAAGATGCTTAAATGGAAAATGGTATTTAGGAATTTTTCAAAGCAAAAAAGTTCAAGAAGTTCAAAAAGATCAAGAAGGTCAAGAAGATAAAGAAGGTCAAAATATATTAGAATTTACAGGAGCAATAAAGATAGATAAAGATAATTTAAGTAAAATTATTGCAATTCGTGAATTTAGAACGCAGAATAGTTTAAATCAAATAATACAGGAAGAAAGAAATGGGCAAGGAACTCAAAATTTAGTAAAAATCAATCCTCCTAATCAGTTGACTTTATTTTTAAGCGGTTCTCTAACTCCTCCTAAAATTAGTCTATGTGAAAGCGATAGCTCATCTAGAATTAGCTTAGATGGAACAAATTCATCAACCGGAGATGAAAATAGAAAATTACTTTCAAGTGGTGGTGAAGAAGATGCTCCAAAAGCACATTGTTGTTGCAATTTATTTTCTAGAGTTTCAAAAAGATTTAGCAAAATGCAAAAAAATGCAATTCCAATAATAAAAGCAATCAAATATACTAATTTATCAAATTTAATGAAGACTTTATCACAATATCAATAATCATTAAATTAAATTCCTAAACTCACCTCGAAGAGCAAAATTTGCTCCTCTTTTTTAGTGGTATTAAATCGCATTGATTTGTTTAAACCTCTAGAGTAAGTTAGAGTTGAGTTAAGGTTTTTACTGTTAAATATTGCTCTTATTCCAGTTCCGCTAAGACGACCACCTTGGGAATTGTAACGATTTCTAACTGCTCCATAATCAAAAAATGGTTCTAATTTTAAATTATTTAATTGTGTTAGATTTAATTTACTATTATTAACTATTGTTGATCCTAATAGATCTCCAACATTTATTACTAATTTATTTCTAATAAAATATCCATGATCGCCAATTAAATAATTTTCACGAAAACCTCTTACCGAATAATATCCACCAACACTGAATTGCTCAGATCCGTAGAGAGTATGTCGAGAATATTGTGAATCAATTTCGCTAGAAATTATTACGGGATTTTTAAAGTTAGGAATGTTAATTTTTTGACTTAAATTAACATAAAGTTTGATCGCTTCAAAATTTGATTGAGGTAATGCTGATGAAGAATTTCCATTATTTGATGTAGCATTAAGAACTCCGATTCCCTTGATCAAAGTAGGTTTAACATAAAGGTTAAATTTATTATTAAAATTATAATTATAATTAAAACCTAAATTGATAATTGATAATTTTCGCTGAGAGCTTTCGATTTTAAAATCGTTAAGATAGCTTGCTGAATTTTTTACAGTAAAATTTGAAAATAACGCTAATCGTAATTTTTCATCAGCAAAAATTAATCTTTCCAAATTAAAACTATGACGATTTGAAAACCCAGAAATTCTTATTGCCGAACTATTGCCATTAATAGTTCCTAAAAATTCACTTCGAGAAAAATCGTAAGAAAAATTATTGTAAGTATAAGGAATTGAAAAATTTAAACTATAAATTCTTAAATCTTTTTTATCGCTATTATCATTTAAATTTTTGGTATAAGTTAGATTTAAATTATCGTTAAAGCTTAGAAGATTATCTAATCCCAGTGATAAATTAGTTCTTTTAACTCCCGTAAATTCTGCTCCTAAATTATCATGACCTAAACTTAAACGAACTGGTCTTTTTTTAATATTTTTAATTATAATTTTAGCTTGACCTTCCTTGGAAGAAGGTTCGATTTTTAAAGTTGCATTATTTGATGCTAATCGATTGATTTGTAATAATCCCTGATTGATATCCTTGATATTTAGAGTTTTATTTTCGATAAAACCAAATGCACTAAATTTTTGCAATCGATCGGATAATTTATTGTCATTAATGATGAGCTGAGAAATCGAACCTTCTTGGATTTTAATAATTAATTCTTTATTGTTGATATTTTGCATTGGAATAAATACTTGAACTCCAATGAATCCTTTATTTCTATACCAAGTTTGAATTTTTGAAATAATTTCATCAGCAAGTTTTTTATCAAAACATTTTCCTAAAAATTGAATATTAATTTTATCTTGATCACTCTTTTTAAAAATTTTAGAATTTAAAATGGTTATTTTTTGAAGAGTAAAGCAATGATCACCATTATTCTTATTACTGCTATATTGGGTATTTTCCCAATCTAAATCAGAAATTTTATATTTCTTTTTTGCTATTTCTTGGTCTTGTTTTTGCTTGTCATAATCGATTTTATTTTGCTGTTGACGAGTTAACCAATCTTGCTGTCTAATTAAATTTTGATTCTCTTGATCTTGAAACCCTTGACCATTAGCTAAATTGCTAAATAAAAAAA
>CAMCSJ010000128.1 GCA_945878005.1 Rickettsia typhi
TTTACCAATTAGTTTTTTAAAAATTTTAGCTAAAATTAATGTTTGTGAAATTATTGATTTACCTCGTAAAATCAAGTTTTACAGCGGATCGCCAATCATCATCAAAAATTTTTTACGATCACAAGATAGAGCAATTTTTATCGAAAAATCTCCCGAAGTTTTTTATCATTTAAAGAGAAATTTTCAGGGAAATAAAAAAATTATTTGCGAAAATATTGATGGATTTTCTTCGCTTAAATCGAAATTACCACCCCAAGAAAATCGTGGATTGATCATCATTGATCCTGCTTACGAAAAATTTAATCAAAAAATTTCTAGTGATTATCAACATTGCTTAACAGCTCTTAACAATGCGCAAATTCGATTTGCTCATGGGGTTTATTTGCTTTGGTATCCAATTGTAAAAGGTCAAGAAAACTTGCTTAACGAATTTTATCTGCAACTTAAAAAATTAAAATTTAAAAATATTTTACAAATTATTTTTGATTTGGGATTTGAAACAAAAGCAAATTTAATTAAAGAATTTGATTTGAATAATTCACCTCACAAAATTAAAATGAATAGTTGTGGATTATTTGTTTTCAATGCTCCTTGGCAATTGGAAGAAAAATTAAATTTTTATTTGCCAAAAATTTTAGATGTTTTAAAAATTGGAAATAATTGCTTTTATAAACTAAAATAACTTAGTTTAAATTTTAATTAATTTTACTTAAAATCTTCAATATTTAACTTCATTCCCAGATCAAAAAACATCTCATCGTGAGTTGATATTAAAACCACTCCTTGCTCTTTAATTCTAGTTTTAATTAAGCCATGAAGCTTTTCTTTTCCTGCTAAATCAAGATTATTAGATGGTTCGTCGAGAAGCCAAATAGTAGTTGGACAAGCTAATAATCTCGCAAGCCTAACTCTTTGTTGAGTTCCTGCGGATAGATTTTTAACTTTTGTGCAAGCAATTTCATTTAAATTAAAAAAACTTAACGCTGAATTTATTGCCATTTTAGTATCGGATAATTTGGCGTAAAAGCTTAAATTATCAATAACCGAAAGCTCTTGTTTTAAAAAATTTTTATGACCAATAAATTGCATATCGCCATTAAAAATATCTCGCATTTCTTTAACATTTCTTAATCCCCATAAAATTTCACCATTTTGGGGAGTGATAATTCCTGCAATTATTTTTAAAAGCGAAGTTTTTCCACTGCCATTTTTTCCAGTAATCACAAGGGCTGATGATGTGCTCAAGGAAAATCCTAGATTGCTAAAAATTTTGTTGTTATCTTTAAAAAAAGTTAGATTATCGCAAGTGAGCATAAATTTGATTGTAAAATTTTAAGAAAATTTCCAAAAAATTTTTGCAAAATTCTTAAAAAAATTTCTAAAAAAATATAAAATTTATAAAAATGTTAAACGCAAATAATATAAAATTTTACGAATATTCTATCACTAAAAACCCTAAATATCTAGTAGTTTTTTTGCATGGCTATGGAGCAAATGGGCAAAATTTAATTTCCCTTGCCGAAGAATTTTCTTCAATTTTACCTCAAGCTCTTTATTTATCGCCAAATGCAATTGAACCTTGGGAAGGTGGATTTCCCAATGCTTATCAATGGTTTTCACTTTACCAAATTCAATCTGGAAATGATCAAAGAAAATCTTTAAATCAAATTAGCGATCAAATTAAAAATTCCAATAAAATCCTTCAAGAATTTCTTAATTTGCAATTAAAAAAACTAAATCTCAATCATTCAAATTTAATTCTTATCGGTTTTTCTCAAGGATCGATGATGGCAAATTATCAAGCAATGATTTGTCAACAACAATTAGCAGGAGTTGTTAGTTTTTCTGGAAAAATAATAGAACCTACTAGCATTGGTGAGAAAATATTATCCAAAACTAAAACCTGTTTAATTCATGGCAAACAAGATTCAGTCCTTGATTTTAGTAATTTCTTGGATGCTAAAAATATTTTAACTAATTTACAAATTCCTTTTATTGCTCATGAATTAGATGATCTTGATCATACAATTGATCATCGTGGAATAACATTCGCCAAACAATTTATTAAATCAATTATCGACTAAATATGCGTTTATCAAACTTTTTTTTACCAACCCTTAAAGAGACTCCCCTTGAAGCATCGATAGTTTCTCATCAACTCTTACTTCGCTCAGGAATGATTCGCCAAACTGCATCAGGGATATATAGCTGGTTACCGCT
Source organism: Rickettsia typhi (assembly GCA_945878005.1). Classification (GTDB taxonomy): domain Bacteria; phylum Pseudomonadota; class Alphaproteobacteria; order Rickettsiales; family UBA1997; genus CAILUF01. The sequence goes on from CAMCSJ010000128.1 coordinate 2,221, forward strand.
TGGCTTAAGAGTTCTTCGTAAGGTTGAAAATATTATTCGCCAAGAAATGGATAAGGCTGGAGCACTTGAAGTCTTAATGCCTACCATTCAACCTGCAGAACTTTGGATTGAATCAGGTCGATATGATGCTTATGGCAAAGAAATGCTTCGCATTAAGGATCGTCATGATCGCGATATTTTATACGGTCCAACTCACGAGGAAGTTATCACCGATTTATTTCGCAAAAATATTAATTCCTACAAGGATTTACCGAAAAATTTTTACCAAATAAATTGGAAATTTCGTGATGAAATTCGTCCCAGATTTGGGTTGATGAGAGGTCGAGAATTTTTAATGAAAGATTCTTACTCCTTTGATATTAACGAAGAAAATGCTCGTAAAACTTATAATTTGATGTATGAAACTTATTATAAAATTTTTCTTAGAATGGGTTTAAAACCAATTGCCTTGAGAGCAGATACGGGAGCGATCGGTGGAGATTTATCTCATGAGTTTCACATTCTTGCTGATGTTGGAGAAAGTGCAATTTTTTACGATAAAAAACTTGATGAAATTTATGCTAATAATTTTGGCAATAATTTTAAAAATTCTTCTGAAAATTCCCCTGAAAATTCCCCTGAAAATTCCCCTGAAAATTATTTTGATAATTCTTCTGAAAATAATTCCAAAAATTCTTTCGATATTCAATCCCTCCAAAAAATTTATGCAACTGCTGATGATCTTCACGATCCAAATAATTGTCCAATTCCTGTTGATCAACTAGTTTCTAAAAGAGGAATTGAAGTTGGACAAATTTTTAACTTTGGATTAAAATATTCTCAAGCTCTTCAAGCAAGTGTTATGGGAACAAATGGCGAAAAAATTTACCCAAATATGGGATCTTATGGCATTGGAGTTTCTAGGGTTGTAAGTGCATCAATTGAAGCAAATCACGATGAAAAAGGAATTATCTGGAGCGAAGCTCTTGCTCCATTTGCGGTAATTTTAATTAATATTCGCAGTGGTGATAAGGAATGCGATATCGCTTGCGAAAAAATTTATCATCAATTACTAAGTCAAGGAGTTGAAGTTCTTTATGATGATTCTAAAAACAGCCTTGGACAAAAATTTGCAGTTGCAGATTTAATCGGCATTCCAAAACAAATAATCGTTGGACCAAAATCGCTAAGCAATTCAATGGTTGAAATTAAAGATCGCAAAACTTCTCAAATCAAGCAAATTAATCTCGATGATTTATTAAAATTTATTTTAAGAAAATAAATTCATAATCGTGAAGAATTTTAGATATTATTAATTTTTTTATTGACAAATAATATTTTGAGCTGTAATTGTAACTTAACTAATTAATTTATAGTTTACTATAACTTAATTATAGCAATAGAAAATAATATTTTTTAATTTTTATCGCTTATTAAAAAGATAAAATTAGCAAAAAAACAATGAAATATGAATATATTTAGAAATGATGCTATCATTTTCAAAATTAGTAATAACCAAATCGTAAATGGGGAAATTCCCGATGATTTGCTAAAAAAAATTCATGCAGGAGCAACTGAGCTTGATCTTTCTGGATGCTCTAACTTAACCACTCTGCCAAATTTACCTCCAAGATTAAAGGGGCTTTATCTTTCTGGATGCTCTAGCTTGAACACTCTATTAGTTTTACCTCTAAATTTGAAAAAGCTTGATCTTTCTGGATGCTCTAGCTTAAATACTCTTCCAGTAAATTTACCTCGGGATTTAAA
>CAMCSJ010000129.1 GCA_945878005.1 Rickettsia typhi
AGAAATTGCCATTTTTAGAATTTTTTTTAATCTAGTTTTTTATGTCTTGCGAGATCTTATGTTACTCTAGCTTTTCGACCCCCCACGATTTAGAAGGACTTAACTACCGTTAAGCCCTTCTAAATCTGCTCCCCCTCAAGGGGGGAGCTAGAGCCCGAGAGCTTTGAGACCATTACACCATAATTGTAGGGATGTAAGCCCTCAAGGGGGGAGTTATGTGCCCGTAGGCGTTTTAAGTATTTCTGTAAATTGTAGGGATTTAAGCCGCAAGGGGTGAGTGATGAGTCCGAGGGTTTTGCAAATTTAATTGTTTCAGGGCTTTAAATTTGCTTCGTAAATTTAATAAGATTTTTTTTTACTTAAATTAGATTTAGTTAGAATTGCTTAAAACTAATTAGACTTAAATAGACTTAACTAGATTTAGTTAGACTTAACTAGATTTAGTTAGATTTAACAATGCAAAATTTGATGATTAAAGATGTCGAGATTTTTTTGAAGTTGAAGAGTTAAAAATACCACTTCGGGATTGATTTGAAGAGCTTTCGAAAGAGTTTGATGCAGCGTTTTCGTGATCAATTTGTTGCTTTTTTTTACGCTTTTTTTCCCAGATCATTGATGCTTTATCATCGCTATTATAATCTTGAGGTTTAATTTCTGCCATTTCTTCAATTTCTTCTCCCCGATTATCCCAAACATCAATTGACGAAGTGGTAAAAGTTTTTGGAAGTTCTGTTCCTCCCGTTTCGCGATCGAGATTGCGTTGTTGATTGGCTTGATAAGATTCTGAATTGCTCTTGATTAAATAATCGATAATTTCTTGAATCTTTGGTTCATTTTTAATTTGGTGATTTTTTTTACGCATTTTTTTACCATCAATGACGATAAAATTTATTTCATCATCATCGAGAACTTCTTCAAATTCATCATTAATTATTTTCTTTAAATCCTTGGGATTTAACTGCAATAAATCAGGTTCATTGGAATTAGAATCTATTGAGTTTTCAATTTTTTTGGAAGCTAATTGATCTTGATTTAAATCTTGAGAATTTTGATTTTTTGCAATAGTTTCAGGAATAGTTTCGCCAAGAGTTTCACCAAGATTTTTAGAAATATTTTCGAGAGGAGTTTTGGTAATTTTTAATTCAGGAAATTCATTTGATTGAGTTTTTAAATCAGTTTTAAATTTGGGAAAAAATGACCATAATTTTTGAAAAAAATTTTTTTGAACTTTGTTTTTTACTTCAATTTTGTTCATATAATTTAATTAATTTATCAATAATTTCTTGAGTTTTGGAAATTCTTTGATGACAAGATTCCGTAAGTTCAACGCTAAAATTTAATTTATGTTGAGCAGTAATTTTAATCAAACCTTTGCTTTTTAAAACTAAATCGAGAAGTCCATTAGCATTTTTAAAATTATTATTTTTAAATGCAATTATTATAGAATTATTTCCTAATTCTAAACTTGTAATACCAATTCTTTCGCAGGTTTTTTTAATTTCAGAAACTGCAAATAAATTAAAAACTTCTTCGGGAATTTTACCGAAGCGATCGGTTAATTCATTAACTAAATTTTCACGATCCAAAGAATTTTTACTGTTTGAAATTTTCTTGTAAAAACTCATACGAAGCGATAATTCTGCAATGTAATCTTGAGGAATTAACAATGAAATTCCAAGTTTTAAGAAAATATTATTTTCAATATTTAAATTTGAATTTAAATCCGAATCATTATTTGAAAAATCCTGATTATTTTTTATTTCCTCAATTGCGCTAGCAAGCATTTGTTGATAAAGTTCAATACCCGTATCTTTTTGATGTCCAGATTGTTCATCGCTTAATAAATTTCCACTTCCTCTGATATCCATATCATGAGTTGCTACAGTAAAGCCAATTCCAAGGGCATCAAGATTTTGCATTACTTCTAATTTTTTCTTAGCTTCAGCGGAAATAATTTTACGATTATTGAGCATAAAATAACAATATCCTCTTAATTTTCCTCTCCCAACTCGACCGCGAAGCTGATAGAGCTGAGCTAGCCCAAACATTTCAGCTCGGTAAATAATCATGGTATTTGCTGATGAAATATCGATTCCTGATTCGATTATGGTGGTAGAAATTAATAGATCAAATTTACCATCTAAAAAATCATTCATAATGCTATCAAGCTGAATTGGAGTCATTTGTCCATGAGCTTGAGCGATCTTAATTTCGGGAAGTAAATTTTTTAAACGTTTAAAAATTTCATCAATATCGCGAACTCTTGGAACTACGAAAAATACTTTTCCTCCACGATTAAATTCTCTCATTACTGCTTCATAAACGATAGTATTATCAAAAGGCATAACAAAATTTCTTACCGATAATCGATCAAGTGGAGGAGTAGCAATTAAGCTTAAATCCTTAACTTGCGATAAAGACATTTGCAAGGTTCTTGGAATTGGAGTTGCAGATAAAGATAAAATATGAGTTTCACTTCGTAATTGTTTAAGGAACTCTTTTTGCTTCACTCCAAAATGTTGTTCTTCATCAATAATTACTAAACCCAGATTAGAAAATTTGATATTTTTTTGTAATAATGCATGAGTTCCAATTATGATTTGAGCATCTCCATTGGCAATTTGTTGATGAATATTTTTATTTGCACTTTGGCTATTTAAGCGAGATAATTGGACAATTTTAATTTTGGTTTGGGAAAATCTTTGACAGAAATTTTTATAATGTTGTCGACAAAGTAGGGTAGTAGGAGTAATGATTGCAACTTGAGCGAAATTACAAACTATTGCACTTGCTCTCATTGCAACTTCAGTTTTGCCAAATCCAACATCTCCGCAAATTAATCGATCCATTGGCATTCCGCTACGAAGATCATTTTCAACATCTTCAATTGCGCTAAGTTGATCTGGAGTTTCAATGAAACCAAATTGATTTTTAAATTCATCATAAAAATTACTATCTGCTACAAAGATCGGTGATTTTTTTAATTTTCTTTCTCCTGCAACTTTCAATAATTCTTGAGCAGTTACTTTAATTCTTTGACGAACTTTATTTCTGCGATTAAGCCAATTTCCTGCTCCTAATTTATCAAGTTGAACTAATGAATTTTCTGCTCCATAACGAGTGATAAGATTAATATCATCAACACAAACAAATAAGCTATCATTACCTGCATAGCTGATCTTTATCATTTCAATATTGATATTATTGGTTTTGATGGTTTGCAAACCTTCAAATCTTCCAATTCCATGATGACGATGAACAACCAATTCATTCAATGCGATTGATAATCCTTCTTCTAAAATTCTTAAATTTGCAGATTTATTATTTTTTTTACGAGTGATTTTTTCACCAAAAATTGCTTGTTCTCCAATAAAAATTAGATCACTACTATTAAAACCAAAATTGGTTTGAAGTATGAAAATATTGGCTCGATGACTTTTATTTTTAACTTCGTGAAAATTTTCAACTAAACTGCAAGTTATACCATAATCGTGAAATATTTTATTTACTCGATCTCTAAAACCTTCGCTCAAGCAAGCAAAGGCTATTTTTTTATTAGGATTTTGATGTATAAAATCTTTAAATATCTCGATTGGATCTTGCTTATTTGCTCTTCCAGCTAAAGCAAAATCTGGAATTGGTTGAATATCTAGATCTATTATTCTTTGTGAATTATCAATAAAATCAAATTTTTTAAATTCAATTGTAATTGAATTTGTTAAAAATTGTTTAAACTCATTAGGATTAAAGAAAAGTAATTGAGGATCAATAGCATTATAAATTGCTGATTCTTTCATGGATTTTTCTTCTAGACGATTCTGATAATATTTAGCGATCAAATCATGTCTATCTTGGCTTTGTAAAATAAGCTCATCATCAAAAAAACAACAAGGTAAA
>CAMCSJ010000130.1 GCA_945878005.1 Rickettsia typhi
GCTTCACATGGTATCATGAAAAGCAATAAAGCCTTAGGTAAAAATGATGTAAACACTTCACTTTCTTATGATAATTTAAAAAATGCATCCAAGGATATGAATACTCAACAAAAACAAGAATTAATTTCTGACTTAAGAGGAAATGCAGGAATTAAAAGTGATGAAAAAAATGCACTTGATAGATTTGAAAATGAATTTAAAAAAGATCAATCTAAAAATCAATCTGAGAAATAATATAAAATAACTTAAAATAATATATTTAAACTAAATTTATTAACAATTAATATAAATTATGAAAATTGCAATTTACCCAGGAACTTTTGATCCAATTACTTTTGGACATCTTGATATCATCAAAAGAGCTAGTGAATTATTTGATCATCTAATAATTGCAGTAGCTAAAGATAATAATAAAAATCCAATGTTTTCATGCGATCAAAGAGTTGAAATGATTAATGATGAAATTAATAAACTCCACAATAAAGCCAATATTTCTGTCGAAAAATTTGAAGGATTATTGATAAATTTTGCTCAAAAAAAATCCTGCAAAATAATTGTAAGAGGATTAAGAGCAGTTTCAGATTTTGAATATGAATTTCAAATGTATGGCATGAATTTTAAGCTTGATAATACCATCCAAACTATTTTCTTACCAGCATCTGAAAATCATCATTTTATTGCCTCTAAACTAGTAAAAGAAATTGCTAAATTTGGTGGAGATATTTCGCTTTTTGTATCGCCAAATGTTAAAGAAAAAATTAACAATAATCTCAAATGAATAACTCTGAAAAACCAGTAAATGATAAAATTTTAATAATTTCTGATAGCAGAATTGGAACCTATCAACAATCAATTGCTTTAGCAGAAGCTATTGGTTTTGATTATGAATTATTAGAAGTAAATTATAATTATTTTTCAAAATTACCAAATTTTTTTCTACAATTTTATCCTGCTCACCTTGATAATTCTAGTTCCAAAAAAATTAAAAATTATCTTGCCAACTCAAAATTTTCTCCAAAATTTATAATTTCATCGGGAAGAAGAACTGCTTCAATTGCTTTATGGATAAAAAAATTTTTTTATAAAACTAAAATTATCCAAATAATGCAACCCGAAATTAATTACCAAAAATTTGATTTAGTAATTTTACCAATTCACGATAAAATTAAATATAAAAAAACCGATAATTTGGTTTCCACCCTAGGTGCAATGAATCGCATCAATGATCAATTAATTTTAAATGAGCAGAAAAAATTTAGCGATTTTTTTGATAAAATTAATAAAAAAATTATTGTTTTATTAATCGGTGGAAAAACCAAAGATAATTTTTATAACCCAATTTCCATAAAAAATTTTTGTCAAAGAGTTTCAACTATTGTTAATAATTTTAATTGTTATTTAATTATTTTAAATAGCCCTAGAACATCACTCGAAATTAACGAAATTATTAAAAATAACTTAACTTGCGATAATGTTTTTTTTGATTATGAAACAATAAAGGACAATAATCCCTACCTTGCATCTCTTGGTTATGGTGATTTTTTTATTGCTATGGGAGATTCAGTTTCAATGATTTCTCAATGTTGTTCAACTGGTAAACCAGTTTTTATTTTTGATGATAAAAAAATTTCATCATCAAAACATCGGATATTTCATGAGCAATTATATTCCCAAAATTACGCCCTTCCCTTCGACGAAAAAATTGATTTAAATAATATTTTTCCTGCAAATAAATTGCAGGAAGCAAAAAGAATTTCTTCCTTAATATCTTCCAAATTTTAGTTGATAAAGTAACTATTTGGTTTATGATTATTTTTAATCATTTTTAAAATTATATTTTAATTATAACCTCAAGTGAATTTGATCATAATTTGTGAGATTAATCAACTCTTTTATCCAGCGAAATAAATTTTTTTTCAATCAGGTAATATTTTTTATTGCCTTATTTTTTGTTATTTCATGTAGCGATCAAGGCTGTATTGAAGCGGATGATTATGGTGATGTTGAATCACAAACCTTATTAGTTTACACTAACAATAATCAAACTACTTGCGAATTTGATTCAAGTAAATCTTATGAAGATCAATCCAGCACGGTTCTCAAATCTTGTCTAACTACATCAATTCAAAACATTACCGATTCCGATGAAACTGTTTTTTCATCTACAACAGGCTGTGCTGGATTTATTGCAAATAACAATGCCAAAATTAAAAATTTATGCGAACAAGGTTGCATTAATAAATGCCAATCTGAAACTAATAATTCAACAATTTCACAACCTTCATGGGTCGCTACTACTCCTAAATCAAACAATTCCAGTTATGGAGTTAATATTTCTCCAAATTCCCAAATTACCATCACTGCAAAAGGCAATATAAATCTAGGAAAAAATATTGAATTATCCACTAAACATGTTAATCCTCAACAATTACTCCCAAACTCTTACACCAATACCTCTTATGTCACTGAATCGGTTCTCGATGTTAGTAATGGTCAATCAATTACTTTAAAATTTGCCAAGAACTCAACAACTTCAACTGATGGTACGCCTTTAACTCCTATTGATTTTTCGAGAAGATTAGTTGCTTATGTAATTCCCCATCCCCAAAATTATAAATATAATTACTCACAAGCCAATCCAACTCTTGCTCCGATAAATGTTCCGCTAATGCCTAGATTCAATGGCTGGAAATGCGTTTATACTTCAGATAATTTTATCGAATCAACTTGTAGCTATGGATTTGTCGATAATTATTCTTCCGATACAAATGGAATTTCATCTCAAGATATTTTTACCAACACCAATAATGACTTGGCATCAGAAAGTTTTAATGTTGATTCCAAATCCGAAAAAATAACTAATTATGGTGGTTTCATTAGATGGGATAATGATAATCTCAGAAATTATAGTTATGATCCATTCGTTAATACTTCCTGCACATTTGATGGGGTTTGCACCTCAATTCCCAATTCAAATGAGGGAATAATTATTGGCGATCTATCTACTCAATTTAACTATATCAATAATGATACCAATGCCAAAGAATTATCGTTTAAACTCCTAGGATCTTACTGCACTTCGATAACTATTTCCAAATTATCAATCATCGATAAATCAAATCGCGAAATTTATTATGTCAATAATTTTCGAATAACTAACTCAACTTATTCTACAAAAAAAATTCCTCTTGATAAAGGAAATAAATTAATACTTACCGCAAATTCTACTAGCGTAAATACCATTAATTGTGGAAAACATTTAGCGATGAGAATGTTAAAATATCATGATATTTTTATAAGCACTTCGGGCTTTGCTTCTTTTCGAATAATTGATCACAATTCAACAGATGCTTCAAAAAATTCTACTTGCACTGCTTTAGCTAGAATCATCAATCCCAAAGGAACACATCCTGTTATCAATGATTCATCGATAACCGATGGTCTTGTCTACAATCTTTCAAGTTTACAATTTATCCTTCCTATGCCTCCATTAGGCTCAAGACCAAATGTTGAGGAATCATTTTATGGAACAGAAACTCTTGATGTTAATGGAAATTTTTTAAGAGGATCAAGTGCATGTTCGGTTCAAACCACTACCAATTTATCAAATGTCTATCAAAGTTGCATGACCAGTAATTCAGATACTTGCATAAAAAATTTTGCTGATTTAGCTATATCACCTTTAAATGGATGCCCTTCTGGAATTGGTCCAAATGGTTCTGAAAATTCTAATCCTCAGGGTGGAGGATCTGGTGGAGCTGGAGGAGGAAATATTCAAGGGGAATCTTTCGCAGTTGATTTAAATGGTTATGGTAAAGCTGGAACTTATGGCCATTCCTATT
>CAMCSJ010000131.1 GCA_945878005.1 Rickettsia typhi
TGATGAATAACTTCTTCTCGATGATTATTAACTAAAATTTCAAAAAGTTTTTTGACATCTTGAGCATTATTTTTATTGGCTACTAAAAAAGCATCTTTTAAAGAGACAATAATTAAATCCTTAACCCCAATTGCACCAATTACCCCATGGGTTGAATTGATGTAGCAATTTTTAGTTTTTAGTGCAAAAACATTACCAATTAAACTATTTTCCTCATGATCTTTTGGAGTAAGATCGGCAATTGCTTGCCATGAACCAATATCTGACCAACCAATGCTCATTGGCATTACCGCAACTTTATCAGCCTTTTCCATGATTGCATAATCAACAGAAAGATTTGGACAATTTTCAAAATCATCTTGATTTAAACGAATGAAATCGAGATCCTTAACTGCCTTGCTATAAGAGCGAACGCAATTCGTGAAAATTTGATTGTTAAGTTGACGTAAATTTTGCAAATATGATTGTGCAGAAAATAAGAAAATTCCGCTATTCCAAAGATATTCTTTGCTTTTAAAATATTTACTAGCTGTTTCACTATCTGGTTTTTCGATAAATTTTTCAACATTGAAAATTTTAGAATTTTTATTTAATTCATCGCCAATTTTAATATAACCATAACCAGTTTCTGCATATGATGGAACAATCCCAAAAGTTATTAAATATCCTTGCTTGGCAAGTTCCCTAGCCTTATTAACTTGAGAAATAAATTTTGACTCATTGGTGATAAAATGATCGGATGGCATAACTAAAATAAGATCATTATCTGTGTTAATATTTTCTAATAAATCTAGAGATGCAACTGCGATTGCAGGAGCGGTATTTTTCGCTACGGGCTCAAGGAGAATTGAACGAGGAGTGATTTTAGATTTTTTAAATTCCTCCGCAACGATAAAACGATGTTCACTATTGCAAACTACAATTGGAGGATTAAATAATTCAGTATTTTTAGTCCTTAAAATGGTCTGAGAAAACAAAGTTTTTTCACCAAAAAAATCAAGAAATTGTTTTGGATTTAATTGTCGGGAAATGGGCCAAAGTCTGGTTCCTGATCCACCTGATAAAATAACTGGAGTGATTTTCATAAAAAATTTTTAAATAATTCAATTGCACCAATTCCTGCGATATTAATTTTTCGTAATTTTTTAATATTACTGAAATTTATTCCGCCAAGGGCATATATTTTTGGTTGATAATTTTGGTTTTTAAAGTAAAAATATTTGGTTTTAATTAAAAATCTAGAAAAATTAATTATTCCAATTGGAGATTTGTTTAAATGAGTTGAGCTCTTAAAAATAGGGCTTAAAAAAACCAAATCAGGTTTTAGTTTTTTTACCAAAGCAATCGATCTCTCATTATGAATTGCCAAGCTAAAAATAAAATTTCTAGGAAGAGATTTTCTTTGTAAAAAAAACGGCAAAATATTTTTATCATGATCAGAAAAATGAACTCCTTGGGCTTTAATTTTTTTTGCTAAATTATAATCCTTTCCAATGATAAGATGATTTTTATTTTTGGAAAATTGAAGATTTTTTTCCATTAAATTTTTGGCAAGCAATAATCTTTCTTCGCTTGGTAAATCATATTCTCGAAAAATAATTGCTGAATTTTTTGGTAAATTTTTGATAATTTCTTGTGGATCAGAAATTTTATTTCGATTTGTAAAGAAAACACTATTGACAAGCTTTGGTGAATGAAATAATTTACTAGAAAACCTACAATTAATTTTATTAATTTCTGTTAAAAAAAAATAATTTTTCATGATCAGGCAAAATCTAAATGTGATTAAAGAACAAATATCTAATTGCTGTAAAATTTATGGCAGAAATAGCAATGATATCAGCATTATTGCAGTGTCAAAAACTATTGCAAGCGAAAAAATTATCGAAGCAATTTCTTGTGGATGCAAATTATTTGGCGAAAATTATCTTCAAGAAGCACAACAAAAATTTATCGAAATAAAAAAAAATTATCCCGAAATTTCTCTTCATTTACTTGGTCATTTGCAAAGTAATAAAGTTAAGGAAGCTCTTGAATTATTTGATTGTATCCATACTCTTGATAGTGAAAAATTAGCGTTAACAATAAAAAAAACTCGCGAAAAAATTCTCGAAAAAAATAACTCAGATCTTAATCAAAAATCCTTAAAAAATTTAGAAATTTTTATTCAAGTTAATATCGGAGATGAGTCTCAAAAATTTGGAATCGCTATCAATCAAACTGATGAATTTATTAAATTTTGTCAAAAAGATTTAATGCTTAATATCGTTGGATTAATGGCAATTCCTCCTGCAAATGAATTACCATCTCCATATTTTGCATTACTAAAAAAAATTAACGATCGAAATAATTTAAAAAAAATATCCATGGGAATGAGCGGAGATTTTTTAGAAGCAATTGCGCTTGGATCTTCAACTATTCGCATAGGTAGTGCAATATTTGGAGAACGCAAATAAGAATTGCAATTATTTTTTTATGCCTTAATTTGCTAGCAGGTAAATTAATTAAATCTTTAAAAATTTAAATTATTTCGCAAATTTCTTCAAGAGCCCGTAGCTCAGCTGGATAGAGCAACAGCCTTCTAAGCTGTGGGTCGGACGTTCGAATCGTCTCGGGCTCGCCAATTTCTTAAAATCTTGTAATTTTGTTTTGAATAACGCTAATTTGCAATTTTATATTTTTAAACAATCACTTTAAGTAATATTTATTTTATTCTGATAGTTTTATTATCTTTTAACATTATTTAATAAAAAAAATTTATAATTGTTATTTTCAAATATTTTATAAATAAAAAAAATTGGCAAGTTTTATCTTACTCTAACATGATTTTTTACAGAAAATTAATTTTTTTCTTTACATTTGTTTTGACTTAATGTAAAAAGTTATTCCCATCTTTTCTAGCAATTCTGGCTAGTTGATATTTTTCCTATATTAATTAAATTTTTATTTTATGTCGAGTTCAAAAGCTCAAGATATTGCTGTAGCTAATATTTTTGAAATTATAAAAAAACAAGAAATCAAATTTGTTGACTTTCGTTTTTCTGATTATGCTGGACAATGGCTTCACATCACTCATTGCGCTGATGCAATTAGTGAAGAAGAATTGACTAAAGGTGTCGCATTTGATGGATCATCGGTTTTAGCGTGGAAAGAAATTAACGAATCAGATATGATTTTAATGCCTCAATTGGATAGCGCATTTACTGATCCATTTGCTGTTTCACCAACATTAGTTTTATTTTGTGATGTTATCGAACCTTCAAACTCTATGGGTTATGATCGTGATCCTCGTTTTATTGCTAAAAAAGCTGAAGCTTATCTTAAAGAATCTGGAATTGGTGAGGTTGCATATTTTGGACCTGAGCCAGAATTTTTTGTATTTGACGATGTTCGCTTTGAAGCCAATGAATATGGCAGTTTTTACGCAATTGATTCGCAAGAAGCTCCGCATAATACTTCCAAAATTGTCGATGGTGGAAATTTAGCTAGAAGAGTTCAAAAAAAAGGAGCATATTTCGCTCCAATGCCAATTGATTCGGGACAAGATTTGCGTAGCGAAATCGTAGAAACTATGCGTTTAGTTGGATTAACTCCGCTTCTTCATCATCACGAAGTTGCAACTTCACAATTTGAAATTGGTTTTAAATATAGCACTTTGGTTGGAACTGCGGATAATATCCAAAAATTTAAATATGTCGTTCACAATGTTTGTCATGCTTATGGCAAAACTGCAACCTTCATGCCTAAGCCAAT
>CAMCSJ010000132.1 GCA_945878005.1 Rickettsia typhi
GATGTTTTGAATGGCTATGTAAATTCTAACAGTTCCAGTGAAATAAATAACAATCATGAACTTGAGCAAAAAATTAAAAATGAAGTAAAAAATTTGTGTCAAAAATTTCCAATTTATTAAAATTTACTTGCCTCTATTAGCAATTAAATAAATTTTATAAATCAAATAATAAATTTATTCTTTTAATAATTTAATAATAATTTAAAAAAATGCCTAAAATAAAATTAATAACTTCAACACTTTCTCCATATGGTCAAAGAGTTGAAATCGTTCTTATTGAAAAAAATATTCCTTATGAAAAACAAGAAATTGATTTAGCTAATAAACCAGATTTCTTAGTAAAGGATTCTCCGATTTCAAAAGTTCCACTTTTATATGTTGATGATAAACCTTTATTTGAATCAATTGCGATATGCGAATATTTGGAAGAAGCATTTACTCAAAATCCTCTTCATCCCAAGGATCTATACATGAAAGCATGGCATCGTGGATGGATGGAATTTAGCAATGGAATTTTAGCATCAACCTTTGGTTTGATTTTTTCTCAAGATCAACAATCTTTTGATTTAAAAAAAGCTGAAATAGTTGGAAAATTAAAAATCCTTGATGCCAATCTCAAATTCAATCCATATTTCGATGGGGATCAATATTCTATGGTTGATATTTGTCTTGCATCAGCATTTAAGCCTTTAACCTTTATCGATAAAAAATTTACTTTAGAGTTATTTGACCTTCATAAAAATGTTGCAACATATGTTGAAGGAGCTGTAACTAGAGGATCTGTTCATAAAGCATTATCAAGCGATTATGAAGATGTTTTTAAGAAATTTATTGAAAAAAAGAAATCTCATTTACTAACCATGAGTTTTAGCTTATAGTTTAATCATTTTAATTTAAAATTAGTTATAGCTAATTTTATTGTTAAAGTTAAAATAAATTATTATCATTTAATAGCTTTGCTATTTTAATTATTAAATTTCTCAAATCTAAAATCTGTTGATATTAACATGCATTTATTCTTAGTGTTTATCATGCGATTAATTTTTTTGGAAATATAATTTTTTAATCGATAAAATTTAATTTCAAAATCTATGAATAACTTACCTCAACTTCAACTTAAAAATCATTTTCAACTTCGTGCATTGCAAGGTAGTCCATGGATTTTTTCAAATGAGATTAGTAATTTTGCGGAGTTAAAAAAACTTCCAATTGGAAGTATCGTTGAGGTTAATACTGCTAAAAACCAATTTTTTGCTTTAGCATATTTTAATCCACATAGCCTTATTTCAGCAAGAATTTTAAGTTATCAAAAAAATGATTTAATTGATGAAAATTTTTTTACTAAAAAAATTTTGCAAGCTAAAACACTCCGTGAAAAATTTTATTCTCAACCTTTTTATCGATTGATACACTCGGAAGGAGATCAACTACCTGGACTTGTAATTGATCGCTTCGATAATGTTTTTGTTTGCCAAATTTCTACTGCAGGATTGCAAAATCTTGTTGATCATGTTAAGAATTCCTTAATTAAAATTTTTGGCGATAAAATAACCATTGTTTTAAAAAATGATTTTGATTCACGAAAGCTAGAAAATCTTGATCAAAATGTTGAAATAATTTATGGCGAACAAATTGATAAAATAACGATTAAAGAAAATGATCTTACTTTTACTGGCGATTTAATTGATGGACAAAAAACCGGTTGGTTTTATGATCAGCGTCCTAATCGTCAATTCATAAGCGATATTAGCAAGGATTGCAATGTTTTAGATGCGTTTTGTTATCTTGGAGGTTTTGGAATTAATGCACTCAAAGGTAAGGCAAAAAAAGTTGTTTTTGTTGATTCTTCACAAAAAGCAATAGAATATGCTCAATCCAATTGTTTATTATTGGAAAATATTGAAAATTCTGAAACTGAATTTTATCACGAAAAGGTTTATGATTATCTTGAAGTAAATCAAAATACTCCTGAAAAATTTAACATTATTATTCTTGATCCTCCTGCTTTTATTAAAAATAAAAAAGATTTTTTCTCAGGATTAAAAGGTTACGAAAAATTAATTAAATTATCCCTTCCCCTTCTTGCACCTAATTCGATATTAATGATTAATTCTTGCTCTCACCATTTAGCAGTTTGGGATTTAATTAATTGCGTTAAAAATGCCTGTTTTAAAAGTCAAAAAATTGCTCGATTAATTCGCTCGGGTTCAGCAGGATTTGATCATCCAATCAATATTGCTCTTAAAGAAAATGAATATTTAAAATCACTAACATTTTTTATTGATTAATCATTTTATAAATTTAATTTTATTAAAAATAATTATTTTAAAATATGACAAAAAAAATTTTAATTACTGGTGCACTTGGGCAAATCGGAACAGAGCTTACTCTTGCTTTGAAAAAAATTTATGGAGATAATAATGTTATTTCTTCTGATTTAAAAAAAGATCATGTTTCATCGGAATTTAGTCCATATGAAATTCTCGATGTTTTAGATAAAAATCAACTAAGTGCAATCATAAAAAAACATCGCATCGATACCATTTACCACCTTGGTGCAATTCTTTCTGCAACGGGTGAAAAAAATCCTCAATTATGTTTCGATGTTAATTTAATTGGATTATATAATGTTTTAGAAGTTTCACGAGAATTAAAAATTAAGCAAATTATTTGTCCAAGTTCAATTGCAGTTTTTGGTCCATCAACTCCTCGAATCAATACTCCGCAAGAAACCATAATTTTGCCAAAAACCATGTATGGGCTTACTAAAGCATCTGGTGAATTACTTTGCGAATATTATGTGGAAAAATATCAAATGGATATTCGAGGACTTCGCTATCCAGGATTAATTAGTCATAAAGCACTCCCAGGTGGTGGAACTACTGATTATGCGGTAGAAATTTTTTATGAAGCATTGCAAAATAATTTCTATCAATGTTTTTTAAATCCCAATACTACCTTACCGATGATGTATATGGATGATGCAATTAGAGGAACAATTGAACTTGCTCAAGCAGATTTTTCTAAATTAAATCATCACGTTAATTTCAATTTTGCAGGAATTAGTTTTTCATGTGAAGAACTTGCCAATGAAATTAAAAAACATCTAAAGGGTTTCAAGATTAATTATCTTCCTGATTTTCGTCAAAATATTGCTGATTCATGGCCTAATTCTATTGATGATAGCTGTGCTAGAAAAGAATGGGGATGGAAATGCCAATATGATCTTGCTAAATTAGTTATCACCATGATTGAAAATCTTAGAATTAAACTAGGCATATCTCATAAATAAATTTAATCTAATTTTATAATTATTATCTTTTTATAATTATTATTATTTTTATTAATAATTGTTAGAGCTTAACTGTTAAAGTTAAAAATTAATTTTTTATTCTATTATTGCTTATCAAGCTATTTACGCTGAAAAATCTTTTGTTTTCTAAATCTTTGGGTTATTGGTTTTCTTATTGAACTGCTAGGCTTCTTAATCAAATAAAGTTGAGCTTTTTTATCTTCAAAATTATCAGTAATTTTGGTTTGTAATTCATTTTTTAAATCAATATCAAATGGCA
>CAMCSJ010000133.1 GCA_945878005.1 Rickettsia typhi
AAATTTTGATAAAATTCTATTTGATTTTCTTGAGCTCTAATTTGTGAATGACTAGCAAGAATTTTTTCTTGATTGCGATTAATTAATGGGATTGAAAGGCTGAGTCCAATTGAATTTGCAGAAGCAGAAGAACCGTTAAAATTAGATCTAGTATTTGCTAGAGAAATTGAAAAATCTGGCATTTTTTCTAAGCGATTATAATGCAATTGAGCTTGATATTTTTTTAGTAAATTTTTATTTTCTTGTAAATTAAGATTTTTTTGAATTGCTTCTTGCAGTAGGGTTTCAACCTTAGGAAATGATTTATTATTTAACCATGGAGTGTTAAAATTTACCTTATCAATAAAACCCAAATAAATGTTTAAATTATTCCATAATTGAGTTTCTCTAAATTTTAATTTTAGTAAATCATTTTTAATTAATTTAATTTTATTTTTAGTAATTTGACCTTGAGCAATTTTGGTTGGAGAGGTTAAATTAATTGAGGATAAAAAACGATCAATTAACGATAATCTATCAATTCTTTTTTGAGCTAAAATAATTTTTTTGCTATTGATGTTATAAGCATAGATTAACGAAAAACATTGAGCCTTAATATTTAAAATTAAATTATTTTTTTGATTTTCTAAAATTTTAAATTGACTATCTTCGATATTAAATTTACTTTCCAACTTTCCAATAAAAGGAATCAATTGGCTTGCTTGATAGCTTTGAGTGTTGTTTCCAAAGCCAAAATTAATTTGAGGATTTTGCCAATATTTTTCCTGCAATGCTAAATTTCTTTGGGCAATCATCATAAATTCTGCAGATTTAATTGCAGGATTCTTTTCAACAATTGTTAAAATTTCTGCAATTGAATAATTTACTTTATGATCACTGGCAAAAGAATTGTTAATAAAGAAGAATAACAGCAGTAAGATTCTAAAGGTATAACATTCGACTAATTTCACGATATTAAAAATTAACTTTATAAACAAAATTTTTTACTAAATTCATCTTTGAAAAATTTAAATAATAAATTCCTTGGAATTTAATTTTAAACATTCAAAATTATCAATGTTATTAAGTTATTTGCAATTTAATTTTTAAGTAAATTTATTTTAATTTTGCTTAAATTATTGCTTAAATATTATGCCTCTGTGGTGGAATTGGTAGACGCGATAGACTCAAAATCTATTGTCCTTTGGGATGTGTCAGTTCGAGTCTGACCAGAGGTACCATTGCAATATTTAATACTAATTTAACAGTTTTTTGCAATATTTAATTATGCTAAATATTATAAAAAAATTGGGAAATAATTTTTTTGAATAAAATTCTTAAAATTCACTTAATCTTAAAGTAAATTATTCTCTAAATTTAATTGATCCAATATTTGATTGATCACTTAATTTAAAAATTTAATTTAAGAATTTTAAAAATTATCTCTAAAACTAAACTATTAAAATAAATTAAGTGTTAACATTTCTTGTTGATATTCAATAATTATTTATAATAACTATCTGATCATAATTATTAATGATTTATTTTAATTTTATACTAATTTTGTGATTGAAATTTCTATATTCCTTAAGGCATGTCTTCTTGGTTTAATTGAAGGTTTAACCGAATTTATCCCCGTTTCTTCAACTGCTCATCTGGTATTATTTTCTTATCTAATTGAATTTGATTCAGTTAAAAATAATGTTTTTGAAATTGCAATCCAAGGTGGAGCTATTTTGGCAATATGCGTAACATATCGCCAAAGAATTATTCAAACTCTTTTGCAAATTAATCAAAAAAAATCACAAAAATTTTCTCTCAATATTTTGGTAGCATTTTTACCATCAGTTGTTTTTGGAATATTATTTCATGAACATATCAAATCTTACTTCTTCTCAAATTTTTCAATTGCTATTGCATTAATAATTGGTGGAATAATTATGATTATCGTTGAAAGAGTTGATCGTATTAGCAATATCACCAATATCGATAAAATTTGTTATCACAATTCCTTAATCATTGGATTAGGTCAATGTTTAGCGATGATACCAGGAGTTTCTAGATCAGGTGCAACGATCATCGGTGGAATGTTATTTGGTCTTGATCGCAAAACTGCTACGGAATTTTCCTTTTTCTTAGCGATTCCTACCATTACTTCCGCATGTCTTTATGATGTTTATAAAAATTATTCCCAATTATCTTTTAGCGATATTGAGTTAATTTTGGTTGGATGTATTATGTCATTTATCAGTGCACTTTTAGTTATAAAGTGGTTTATAAAATTTGTTAGTAGATATAGCTTTATTGGCTTTGGATTTTATCGAATCATCTTGGGTTTATTAGTTTTATTATTTTTAAATTAATTATGACTTCAGAAAATATTAATTCCAATTCTTCACCAAATGATTTTAATTTTGCAATTCGCTTTGGGCTTGGAGCTATTAAAGCTGTAGGATTAAAAATGATGGAAAATGCCGTAGATGAGAGAAAAAAGAATGGAAAATTTAGTGATATTTATGATTTTTGTTCACGACTTGATCCCAAGGCAATTAACAAAAAATCAATCGAAGCGCTTGCGAAATCCGGAACATTTGACAGTATTTCCAAAAATCGTCAACAAATTGCAGAATCATTTGATACTCTTTCTGCTTATGCTCATCAATTAAATGAAGCAAAAACTTCTAATCAAATGAGTTTATTTGGAAGTGCAACGCAAAGTATTCCCAAGCCTATTTTAAAAAGCTTGCAACCTTGGAATAATATTGAAATTCTTCAAAAAGAATTTGAAAGTTTTGGATTTTTTTTAAATCAACATCCCCTTGATGAAAATATTTCTAATCTAAAAAAACGGGGAGTAATTTTTTCAAATTATATCGATAATGAAGAGTTGGAAGATAATAGTATTGTCAAAATGGCTGGAGTAATTTTATCTAGCAAACATCGATCTTCAGCTCGGGGAAGATTCGCTTATATCAATATTTCTGATCCATTTGGAATTTATGAAGTTACCATTTTTGATGAAGCATTAATTACCAATTCTCGAGATTTACTTCAAGATGGAAGTGTCATAGTTATTGAATGCCTTATTCGCAAAGATGTTGGAGGATCAAGAATAATGATCAAAGCAGTTACAAGATTAACTGATTTTATAGCAAATATCAAGCCAAGTGAAAATGATTTTGCGGATATTAAAAAGATTAAAATTCGCAAAAATAATTTTGAAAAAAATAATTTAAATAATAATAAACCAAATAATTCTAGCAATTATAAATCAGCTCAAACACCTTCTAAATCAGCTTCAAATCACCCTACCCCATCAACTCAAAATTCACAAAATATTGAAAGTAATCAAAAGAAAATCAAATCATTATTTTTAACAATTAATAATAAATCGATTATTGATCCTCTAAAAATTATTCTTAATCAAAAAATTTCTTCAGAAGATGATGAGCAAAAAACTCAAATAGTTTTGATCGCCAAAGATAAATCTA
>CAMCSJ010000134.1 GCA_945878005.1 Rickettsia typhi
TAGTAATCGAATTATCAATGAAGTTCGCGGAATTAATCGAGTAGTATATGACTATACTTCTAAACCACCAGGAACGATTGAATGGGAGTAATTCTCTTTAAAAATTTCCGTGATATTTTTTAAAATTCTTTTAATTTTTTATAATTTAATTAATCAAAATTTTCTTTTAAAAAAATATTTTTCAAATTGCAATTATAAAATCTTTATTCTAAAAAATCCTTTAATATTACCTTAAAAAATCCATTAAAAATTCCCTTAAAAATTCTTTTAAAAAAATATATATTTTATGCCAAGCTTTGAACTTCCATACCAAAATCCAATTGCTAAAGATAAAAAAATTCTTTACAAAAATGCTCGTATTATCGATCCCAAAACCAATTATGATCAGCTTGGAGAGCTTTTAACAATTGGCGATAAAATTGCTGATTTTGGAGTTAATTTAAATGCAAAAGCAGATCAAGAAATTGATTGTAAAGGCATGGTTCTTGCTCCGGGGTTGATCGATATCCAAGTTCATTTTCGTGATCCCGGACAAACTCATAAAGAAGATTTAGCTTCGGGAAGTGCATCAGCAGTTGCAGGAGGAATTACCGCAGTGGTTTGTCAGCCAAATACAAATCCAGTTTTAGATTCGGTTTTAACCTTTGATTATTTACGACTTAAATCGCGTGAAATTGCTTATTGCAATGTCATGGCTTATGGTGCAATTACCAAAAATATGAAAGGTGAAGAATTGACTGATATGCATTCCTTATGCGATGTAGGAGCGGTTGGATTTACCGATGATGGTTTGCCAGTAATGAATGCTAATGTAATGCGAAGAGCATTTGAATATTCTAAAAATTTAAATGTAGTAATTGCTCAACATGCTGAAGATTTAAATCTCAGCAATAAGGGATGTATTAATGAAGGAAAAATTTCGCTAGAATTAGGAGTTCGTGGAATTCCCAATATTTCAGAATCAGTAATCGTTGAACGTGATTTGGCAATCCTTGAAGCAGTTGGAGGAAGATATCATTTACTTCATTGCTCAACAAAACAAGCTTTAGATGCAATTAAAAGAGCTAAAGATAAAGGCTTAAACGCTACAGTTGAAGTTTCTCCTCATCATTTTACAATAACTGATGAAGAAATTTTGCGATCTGGAACTAATGCAAAAATGAATCCTCCGCTGAGAAGCGAAATTGATCGTCTTGCTTTAATTGAAGGATTGAGATCTGGATTAATTGATGCAATTGCTACTGATCATGCTCCACATGATATAATCTCCAAAGATAAAGCTCTTGAAGATGCAAGTTTTGGAATTGTAGGAGTTGAAACAATGCTTCCATTGTCATTAGCTTTATATCACCAAAAAATTCTTACTTTGCCAGAGTTGCTAGCAAAAATGACCTGCAATTCCGCAAAAATTATTAATTACGATGGAGGAGAAATAAAAAAAGGAAAAAGAGCAGATTTAGTATTAATTGATTTAAATAGCGAATGGGTAATTGATAGTAATAAATTTTATAGCAAATCAAAAAATTCGCCATTCGATTCCTTTAAAGTAAAGGGTAGGGCAGTAATGACAATTGTTGCTGGAAAAATTGTTTATAGCATTAACTAATAGCTGTAAGTAAAATATTTTTTTTGTTTAGATTTAAACTAAAAAAAAATCTATTAAAGAAAATAATTTACTTTTAATTATTATAGTTTTATCAAATAGTTTTAAATTTAAAACTATGATGAAAATTATACATAATTTGCAATTGCAAAATAATTTATCGAAACATTACCATTCAATATTTTCTAGGTTTAATTTTGGATATAATGTAAGAAGAAAAAATTTTGGTGATATTTTTTTGCGAAATTATTTTCGATCAATTTTGGTTCCAAAAATTTTAAATGATCAATTGCAAAGAGTATATGTTGATGAATTTGCATCAAAAATTCCAACAGGAAATTTTAATCCATCTCAAGTTGAAACCTTAATTCTCAAGGAAAAAATTGTTAAATTTATAAGACAAAATCAATCACGAGAAGATATTAATAATTTTATGGAAATCTTTCATGATTTTGCCAATCAAAATTATCAAAATTTTAATGTTCTTGAATTGATTGGACTTAAGCAAATAAATAATTCTAGCTTATCGCAAAATCTTTATTTTAAAGCAAATTCTCTATCAGCAATATTGGAAATTTTTGATATTAAAAGATCAGTTTATAATGATTATCCAGCGATCGGGTTTTTAAAGGATAATCGAAGATATATTCCAGCACATTGTGATAAAATGCAAAATGATAAAATTCCACAGATTGTAGCAATTATCACCATTAAATCCAATAGCAAAGCAATAACTTTTTTTTCTCAAAATTATATTATTTTAGAGAAATTAAAATTACTAAATCCTAAATCGGTAGAAATTTTGCAAGAGGTATTAATTTCAAAAAATGAAGTAAATGAACAGGGATATTTTGTTAAAACCACTCCCCATAAAATCATTAATCATCGCAAAGATGGATCAGTATTTATTCAATATAATTTTTCAAATAATCCATATTTTATTAGCGATCCAAAAAATTGTAAATATTCACAAAAGGAAGTTGATCAAGCAATCGCAAATTTTTGTTTGGTATCAAATAAATTAAAACAAAGTTTTAAATTTACTTGTGATGAGAGGGAAAATGTAATAATTTTTAAAAATGACCAATTGGTTCACGGAAGAACTGCGGTATTGGAAAATGAAATTCGAGAAATGGCATATTTGCCATTTGATATTGATTTAAAAAATGAATTACAAACCAAAAATACCGAGAAATTTGACAATAAAAAATCTCAACTTCAATTAATTAAGAAACCTAGTAGTTCAATAGGAAAACCAATAACCAAAAGATTTAAAAAACAAAAGATTTTTCAGCGTAAATAGCTTGATAAGCAATAATAGAATAAAAAATTAATTTTTAACTTTAACAGTTAAGCTCTAACAATTATCAATAAAAATAATAATAATAATTATAAAAAGATAATAATTATAAAATTAGATTAAATTTATTTTTGAGATATTCCTAGCTTAATTCTAAGATTTTCAATCATGGTGATAACTAATTTAGCAAGATCATATTGGCATTTCCATCCCCATTCTTTTCTAGCACAGCTATCATCAATAGAATTAGGCCATGAATCAGCAATATTTTGACGA
>CAMCSJ010000135.1 GCA_945878005.1 Rickettsia typhi
GCATTATCCCATGTTATTTTAATCTTCCGACCCCCCACGGCTCCCAAACCGCAACTACCGTTGCGATTCGCTCGCCTGCTCCCCCTCAAGGGGGGAGCTTAGAGCCCGAGAGCTTCGAGACTATTTAGCGAAATTGTAGGGATGTAAGCCCTCAAGGGGAGAGCTAGGTGCTCGAAGGTTTTTGTGAGTTTGTGAAAATTTGTATGGGAGCAAGGAGTGTAAGGGGGAAATAAAAATTGGTTAGGGAAATTAAAAAAATTAAATTTAGTAAATTAATCTAATTTTTACGAATTTTTTTGGGTAAAGCAAAGAAGACACTTTCCTCAATTCCTTCCATGTCAGCAACCTTAATTTCTTCACCAAACATTTCTTTTATTTTGGCAATAACTTGTTGAACTAAAATTTCTGGAGCAGATGCTCCTGCAGTTAAACCAATATTTTCAACATTTCGAAACCAGCTTTTTTGAATATCTTGTGGACCATTTATCAAAAAAGAAATTAATCCAGATTCTTCTCCTAAATCGCGCAATCGATTAGAATTTGAAGAATTTTTTGCACCAATCACCAATAAAATATCGGCAATTTTAGCGAGTTGTTTTACCGCATCTTGACGATTTTGAGTAGCGTAGCAAATATCTTTGGTAGCAAGTCCTTTTTGTAAATTTGGAAATCGACTTTCCAAAATATCGACAATTTTTTTAGTATCATCAACGCTCAGAGTAGTCTGAGTTACAAATGCAATTTTTTGAGGATTTTTAATTTCAATATTTTGAGCATCTTCGCAATTAGTAACTAAAATAACTTTCTTCTTAACTCTTCCGCTTGTTCCTTCAACTTCGGGATGTCCTCGATGACCAATAAGAATTATCTCATAACCTTCTTCTTCATGTTTCTTTGCTTCGCGATGAACCTTACTCACCAAAGGGCAGGTTGCATCGATCACATTTAATCCGCGATCATTAGCTTCATCTTCAACCTTGTCAGAAACTCCATGAGCCGAAAAAATTGTTATTGCTCCTTCGGGAATTTTACTAACTTCATTAACAAAAATTGCTCCTTTTTTTTGTAAAGTTTCCACCACAAATTTATTGTGAACAATTTCATGACGAACATAAACAGGTGATCCGAATTTATCAATTGCTTTCTCAACTGTTTCAATCGCTCTCCTTACTCCTGCACAAAATCCTCGAGGTTTTGCTAAAATAATTTGCATAATTAAATTGTTAAATTTTGGATTTTTAAATTTTAAAAAATTAAATTATTAAAATTAAATTCTTCAATTCTTTTGTTTAAAAAATTTTTAAAATATCTTGACTATTGCATTTCAAAAATCAATTGACTAAATTTGGCAATTATTTAGTTAAAATCTTATTTTGCAATGGTTTCATATTTTTTAAAATTAAAAAACTTTGATAAAAATTTTAAAATTTTTACCCCAATTTTTGCACTATTCCTGCTAATATTTTCAATATTAGCAACCATTGCAATTATTAATTCACCTCCTGATTATCAACAAAGTAACGCCGTTAAAATGATGTACATCCATGTTCCAAGTGCTTGGATGGCATTGATGATTTATTGTTTCTTGGCATTTTTTAATCTTGCAGGATTT
This sequence comes from Rickettsia typhi, assembly GCA_945878005.1. Lineage (GTDB taxonomy): Bacteria > Pseudomonadota > Alphaproteobacteria > Rickettsiales > UBA1997 > CAILUF01. The sequence continues at coordinate 1,613 of CAMCSJ010000135.1, forward strand.
ATCTGGAAGAATCCATTTTTTTATTTAATCGCTAGATCGATTGCTTCAATTGGTTGCTTATTTGCTTTTATTACTCTCCTTTCGGGAAGTATTTGGGGTAAGCCAATTTGGGGAGCTTGGTGGGTATTTGATGCTCGTCTCACTTCAATGTTAATTTTGTTTTTTTTATATTTAGGATATTTAATTATTATCGATAGTTTTGCAGATAAAGCCAAGGGGCAAAAGGTTGGGGCGATTATCTCAATCATTGGTTTTGTTAATATTCCCATTATAAAATTTTCAGTTGAATATTGGAATTCTCTTCACCAAAAAGCTAGTATTATTAGAACCCAAGGAATAGCAATCGATCCCCAAATGCTCAAACCACTAATTCTAATGTTTTTAGTTAGTTTATGTTACTTTATTTTACTTTCATTAATTATTGTTAAAAACCAATTAATGTTCACTAAACTTAAAAAATATCATAATTTATGACTTATGTTGTTACCGATAATTGCGTTAGTTGCAAATATACCGATTGCGTTTCCGTATGCCCAGTAGATTGTTTCTACGAAGGTGAAAATATGTTAGTTATTGATCCCGATGGTTGTATTGATTGCGGAGTTTGCGTAGTTGAATGCCCAGCGGAAGCAATATTTGCCGAATCAAGCGAATTAACTAAATGGGTGGAAATTAATCGTAAATATGCTAAAATATTTCCCAATATCACTAAGAAAAAACCGCCATTAAAAGAAGCTAAAGAAATGGATGGAATAAAAAATAAATTCGAAAAATTATTTGATCCCCGACCACATAATCCCAATAATAATTCTAATTCTTAAGCACTCTAATCATGATTCTAAGTAAAATTACCCTTACGATTTTAATAAAATAATCACAAATTCATGATCGATATTTCCATAAACCAAAATGCCTTAAAATTTCTTCCCAAACCAAAAGCAATTATTTTTGATTGGGATAATACTTTGGTTGATACTTGGCCTTTGATTCATCAAGCCATTAACATCACCCTTGAAAAAATGGGAAAGAAAAAATTTTCACTTGAGCAAGTTCAAAATGAAATTCATAAATCGATGCGCGATTATTTCCCACAAATTTTTGGAAATCAATGGAAGCAAGCAGGGGAGATCTATCGCCTTGCCTATAATTCCATTAATATCGATCAAATAAAACTTTTACCAAATAGTTTAGATTTAATTAAAACTAATCATGATTTAGGAATTACTCAATTTTTACTCAGCAATAAATCAGGAATTACCTTACGAAAAGAATTAAAAAAATTACAAATTGAAAAATATTTTTTCAGTGCCATAGGGGCATTTGATGCTAAATTTGACAAGCCTCATCCCAGTTCGGTTGATCTGGCATTATCGCTTAGCGATATCGACCCCAATAAAGATTTAATCTGGTTCATTGGCGATACCATCGCCGATATTGAATGTGCAATTAACTCCAATTGCCTTCCCATAATTTACGGCCATTCATCTCATAAAATTTCTCAATCAATTACTCCCCAAATTTTACAAAATGGTTTTATTT
>CAMCSJ010000136.1 GCA_945878005.1 Rickettsia typhi
GATAAAAGCTTAATGAATTTGGCAAAAAAAACGGCAATTTTTACGCATTGTCTTCCTGCTTATCGCGGATATGAAGTTAGCAAAGATGTTCTTGAATCAAAACAATCGGTAGTTTTTGATGAAGCAGAAAATCGACTTCATGTTCAAAAAGCAATTTTAGTTTGGGCTTTGCAATAAAAATTGCCAAGCTCTGTTAAATCTTCAATTGTTTTTTTAAGAATTAATGAAAAAAACATTCAAACATTTTCTTAAAATAATTATTATTTTAAGAAAATAATTCTAAGATTAATCCTTATTTTACTGGTCTTTCCAATGTTTAATAAATTCAGCGAAATGATTTTTTTCTTGGGATTTTTTTATCAAAAATTCACTTAAATCTTCTTGACATTTTTCAAAATTAGAAGTTGTTAAAGTTCCACAATGATGCTGATAAGTTAAGTAAAGTAAATAGGTATTAATAACATCTGTTTCACAATAATTTCTTATTTCCAATAATTTTCCATCCTCAAACATCTTAGAAACTTGCGATCCATCTACTCCAATCTTTCCAGGTAAATTAAAAACTGCGCAAAGTTCATTCATTTTTACTTTAGCAGATGCACCAAAATCACTAAATGCTTCAGCTAGATCGCAATGCCAATCAAGACTATATCGCTGATTAAAATTATTCCATTTATCTCCCGTTTTATAAAGCCAAGAACATTCAATTTTATGTTTCATAGCTCGATATTTTAAAACTGGAAGATCAAAATTTCGTCCATTGAAACTTACTAATCTAGAAAAATTTTTTTTAAGATGACTAAAAAAACCCTTGACCAATTCCGCTTCATTACTCATTAAATCTCCACCCGAACGAATATCGATTAAATGATAAAATTCATTACCATTAAAATCTCTTTGAATTTCAGCTTGCAAAAAACTAATCGCAATAATTTGATGAAATGGTTGTCGAAGAAATGGATTTTTTTGATCAGTTAAATCTAGGTGATATTGAGTTATAGCTTGTTGAACCTCTCGAGGAGTAGCATTCTCTAAACTTAATAATTTTCTAGCAGAATTGATATCGCAAATAGTTTCGATATCAAAAACAAAAAGATTTTGATGTTGCATTTTGTATTTGTTTTTTTATTAATTAGCATTTAACAATAATTTTAAATTGGAAAAAAAATGCAAGCAATCATTTTAAATAAAATTGGTGGACCGAGTAATTTTAAAATTCAAAATATTGCCGATCCAATTCCAAGTAAGAACGAAGTATTAGTTAAAAATAATTATATCGGTATTAATTTTTTTGATATTTGCTTTCGCAAAGGTCAATATAAACTTTCACAAACTCCAGCGATCCTTGGTTTGGAAGCTTGCGGATATATTGAAAAAATTGGTAGTGAAGTTTTAGATTTTAAAGTTGGAGATCGCGTAGCTTATGCCACATCTGGATTCGGTGCATATGCACAAAAAAAAGTAGTCAATCCTCAATATCTCGTCAAAGTTCCAAATGTTTTAAGCGATGCTCAAGTTGCAGCTTCTTTATTCAAGGGATTAACAGCTCATGCTCTTTTAAATCGAGTTTTTATTGCAGTTAGAGCCAAAAGAATTCTTATCCACAGTGTTGCAGGAGGAGTTGGACATATTCTTTGCCAATATGCAAAATTTCAAGGCATTGAAATTATTGGAACGGTTGGATCAGATTCCAAAATCCAAATTGCCAAAAGCTTTGGATGTGATCATGTCATAAATTACAACAAAACTAATTTGGTTGAAGAGGTTGCAAAAATTACCAATAATTTGGGAGTAGGAATTGTCTATGATTCAATTGGCAAAGATATGATTAACAAATCTTTGCAATGTTTATGGCCGATGGGAATTTGTATTTCTTATGGCGAAAGTGCAGGTAATATTGAAAAAATTGATCATGATTTAATGTTTGCAAATTCACTTTATTTGACTCGACCAATGATGCCAATGTATAAATCGCAAAGAGTTGAATTGGCAATGTCTGCCCAAGAGGTTTTTAGTGCAGTAGCGAGAGGATTTATCCGTCCGCAAATAACTGAATTTGATTTTAAAGATGTTGCAAAAGCTCACAAAGCTCTAGAGAGTCGTGAAACTACAGGATCACTAGTTTTAAAATGTTAAAAATATTATTGTTGATTTATAGCTAACTTACTGCTAATAAAAGTTTGAAGGTTTTTGGTCGCTTCATAATTTCTTACTTCTTTAGGATTCAATTTAACCAATTCTGCGATAAGTTGATCAGGAAAGAAAGTTAATCTTAATCCCGTTGTGCCTGAGGGAGATCTTCCCGAGGTAAAGAAATGTTTGGTGATATCTTGATATTTTGCACTAAATGTTTGAAATTTTAATAATTTTTCTTCTTCAAGATTTTGAATTCTTTGTTCTTCAGGAAATTTTTCTTTAATTTTTGCTATAAATTTTGCTGGAGAAATATTCCCTGAATTCTCATTATCTTGATTAATTTGACTATAGCTTTCACCATCATCTTTCTTGATATTAGATAAACCACCAAAAGTTTTAGCAATCAATAAGGCATCAATGGCATCTTGAAAGGTAAATGAAGTTTCTTGCGAATTAAAATCATTAAAAGTTTTACAAAATAAATATTTAAATAAATCATTTTTAGGTTTATTAACTTCTCCAAGATTAATGGTACTATCAGCTATCTTATCATCCGTAAATCCAGCTTGTAAATATAAAAAACTAGGATCTAAAATTTTATATTTATTTGCGCGATTAGTATTATCCCAAACATTAGAAAAATTTAATATTTGAGTAGCTTGCGGTTCTTGAGGGAAGCGAGATGGAGTGGTAGTTTGTAATTTTAATAATTCTGATAATTTGGGAATAATGGGATTATATTCTAAAATTTTTGTAGCTCTTGCTTCATTAATTTTTCCAGCTGATTCTCCTTCATTTTCAGCTAAAGATTGCAACTCTCTAATTTTTTTCAATTCACCAAATCGTGGTAATTTTGCAATATTTTCAGCAGTAATTGCTATTGAAATTTTTGGTTGGGAGTGTGGATTATCAGCTGAACCAACAGTTGAATCAGAAATATCTTCAATTGCTCC
>CAMCSJ010000137.1 GCA_945878005.1 Rickettsia typhi
CTTCCATGAAAAGATTTGCGGATATTTATTTATCCGAAATTAAGAAGTTAGAATTTCTCCACCAAGCTGGTGGAGAAATGATAGAAAATCCAATATTTAATATTCCATGGCGACATCATGTCGAAATTATGGAGCAAGTTTCTAATATTTAAAGTGCACCCATCCAGCCAGACCAATTTTTTTCTCCACGATAGGAGTAATCCTCGATAAATTTTGTTAAAATTTATCGAAATCTTTTAAACACCACCACGCTAATTCGCGTGAAATTAATTTGCAATTTTTTTTGCAAAATAAACTTCAGCAGGAGTTTTGTATTTCAAAGATTGATGCGGTCTTTGATGATTATAAAACTCTACAAAATACATTAATTGCATTCTTGCTTCATTTACAGAATTATAACTTTTAAGATAAACTTCTTCATATTTTACAGTTCGCCACAACCTTTCATTTACAATATTGTACTCGCAAAATTTTATTTTATTTGAGCGAGTTGCAATCGCTTCGCTCTTGTACTCGCAAAATTTTATTTTATTTGAGCGAGTTGCAATCGCTTCGCTCTTGTACTCGCAAAATTTTATTTTATTTGAGCGAGTTGCAATCGCTTCGCTCTTGTCAAAGCGCCTGCCTTTACCATCATGACTAATTTTTATATTCTTTTCCTTTAATAAATCGCACCATTTAAAGCTAGTAAACTGGCTACCTTGATCGGTATTAAATATTTCTGGATTTTGATACTTTTCTAAAGATATTTTTAACATTTCAACGCAAAAATCAGCTTCCAAGCTGGTTGATAAATATGCCGATAAAATAAATCTGCTGTATAAATCTATTATCGCCAAAAAATAAACAAAACCACCATGAATCCTTATATAAGTAATATCTGTAGCCCAAACTTGATTGGTTTTTTCTATCGCTAAATCTTTCAATAAATAAGGATATTGTGATTGATTTGCTTTGATCCATTTGTTTTTATTAGCTCTAGGAAATATTGCACTCAAATTCATTTCCCCCATTAAACGAAAAACTTTTTTATGATTAACTAGAAATCCCTCACGCCTTAGAACTGCTGTAATCTTGCGATAACCATAAAATGGATATAATACCAAATCCCATTTTTAAATGTTTTTAAACAAGTCAAATTCTAACTACATATTTCTGGATAAAAATTCTTAAAAAGCCTCAGTCGTATGGAAATACGACTTTATTTTTTAAGAATTTTTATCTCAAAAATATTTTGTCATAATTTGATTTAAAAGTGGGATTCGGTATAAGCCATAATTCGTTGATTTTATTAGCGATATTTTGATCAATATCATTTGGCTCAATTGCTTGATAATAATAACTGCTCCGATTCAAGTTTAAGAGAAAAAATTGTTCTCTTAAACTCAAATCGTTAAAGCTTTGGTCAATCATTTGCATTTTTTGTTCTTTATTTAAAAATTTAATTTTTTTTTAAAGAATTTATTTTCTACAGATAATTCGCCGATATATTCATTTAACTCTTTTATTTTAGCCTCTAGATCATCTTGGTTCTTGATTTTAGGAGAATTTATATTATTTTCAAAAATATAAGAACCACTTTCTTTTAATTATTTTTTCCAAGCATTTACTTGGCTTTCACAAACACAAAATTCTTTACAAATCATAGCGGTTGTTTTTTGTTCTTTTATAGCTTCAATCGCTACTTTGAACTTAAATTCTTTACTGTGTTTTTTGCGTATTTTTGACATAAATTTAACCAAATTATTTTTATTAATAATAAAAAAATTTATGGATAAAATCCATAAATTTTCTCCTATAATAAAGCAAAAATTTGGTCTAGTTTTTGGGGGGCATTATAGTCAGCGATTTTTATTTTTTTTACTGTTATTGATATTTTTACTTTTATTTTCTTCGATAATGCAATTGTTAAACTTCTCCAAACCTTCAGCAATCGCTTTATCCCTTTCATTCCAAAGATGAATATTGCTGATCAGCTGGCTTGAATCAACAAAGGTGAAGATTTCTCTAACCAAGCCCTAACCAAGGCTTTTTGTTTTAATTGTTCACGAACAGAATTGAAGATTGAGGCTAAAGCATTGGTGCCGATGCTTTGTCTATTGAAGATTGAGGCTAAAGCATTGGTGCCGATGCTTTGTCTAAGGCAACTAAACAGGATATAATCTGGGGGCTATGATCTGGGGTTTGACTGATTAGAGAAAAATCACAGAATAATTTGGTTGCAATATTTTTTGCAATGAATCTTTCTAATTTGCGGTCAGATAAATCTTCCATAAATTGCAAGACTAACATTTTAAGGCAAGTATCGACACTATATCCAGCTCTACCAACTAGCTGATTGTTTTTATGTGGGCAATATTTTTTGCAAGTCCAGAAAAAGCGATGATTGAAAGTAGTGTGCAGTAAGGATGATTCTTCTTTACCAAATCGTTAAGATTTACTATTTCTATTTGCATTTATGCCTGACTAAATTTGTTAAAATAACTTTTTATGAAACCTTGTTAGAAGCAGATAAACAAAGGCTTTAACTGGTTATCATTTTAAATAAATTAGGTTGAATTACAAGGGATTCTTGAATATTTCTTGAGATTTATTTATAGGCTGTTGGGTTGATTTTGCGACAGTCTCATAGTGATCAGAAATAAAATATTTGAAACTTTGTTAGAATTGGAATTAGTTGTTTGTGATTTTATCAGCAATTTATCGGTTTATATCATCAAGAGTGTTTGCGGGTATAATTATAATGTATTATAGATTGGAAATGTTATTATAAATTGCTCAAAAATTGGATGCCTTATTGTGCTTTCTACTTCATCAAAAATTTTTTTCTTTTCATTAGGTGCATTATTCTGCATTCCATTTTTTTCATTTTATCTATTGCAATTAAATATTAGTATTTTATAATATTTAATTAATATTTAACAATAAATAATATTTAATCATATATATGAGAACCAACCACCCCCAACACTCCACCTACTACCCTAGAGGGACTGGAGTAGTTACTTATCAAACTCAAGCTCAAGCTACAACAGCACATTCAGCAGTAATAGGGAATCGAGTATCTACAAA
>CAMCSJ010000138.1 GCA_945878005.1 Rickettsia typhi
AGAAATCGCTATTTTTGGAATTTTTTTATTTAAAGTATTTTATATCTTGCTAGATCTCCTTTTACTCTAGCTTTTTAACCCCCCACGGCTCCCAAACCGCAACTACCGTTGCGATTCGCTCGCCTGCTCCCCCTCAAGGGGGGAGCTAGGTGCTCGAAGGTTTCTCGAGCTTGTGGAAATTTGTATGGGCGTAAGCCAAGGAGTTGGGAGATGTTAGCAAATTTTCTGCCTCTAAAGCTGTGTTGCTAAATTGCTTTATAAAAAAATCTGGATAGATTTTTTTTAAATTGATAAAAGCAATTTGCCAAGAATCTTGATCATCAAAAATTCCAAAAACGCTCGATCCACTCCCTGACATTTTGGAAATTTTTGCTCCATTTAAAATAAGATTATTTTTAATTTCGTCAATAATTGGAGCGATAATAAAAGCAGGATTTTCTAAGTCATTTGGCAATTCAAGAATTTGATTAATTGATAAATTTGATATTTTATTTTCAAGAAATTCTATTGCAGAATTATTGGAAAAAATTGAGTTATGTGAATTTTGATTTTGATCAAAAAATTTTTTTTCAAGATCAAATTTTTTAAAAACTTCTTTGGTTGAAAGATTGATTTGAGGATAGATTAAAATTCCAAAAAGTTGAGAAATATCTTGAGGATATTTTATTAATTTATCACCTTTTTGGGCAATAATTTGTGGAGAATTTTCGAAGAAAAAAGCAATATCGCAACCAAAATTAAATGAAATTTTTTGTAATTGTGATTTTGATAAATTAAGATTAAAAATTTCATTTAAAATTATCATAAATTGGCAAGCATTAGAAGATCCTCCTCCAAGTCCAGCTCCAACGGGAATATTTTTTACTAATTTTATTTTTAAATTACTAGAAATTGCGAAATGTTGTTGAAAATAATTAAGAATAGTTATAAATAAATTATGCTTAATATCAACTAAATTGGCAAATTCTCCAGAAATTTCTAATGAAAATTTATCACTTTTTTCAACTAAAATTTCATCAAAAATATTAATTAAAATCATTAATGAATTTAAGTCATGAAATCCATCAGCTCTAGTGTTTAATATTGTAAGAAAAAGATTAATTTTGGCAGGAGATTTTTTATAAATCATTAATTATTTCAAATTTAAAACTGCAGGATAGCTGATTTCTCCACGACGAATGAATAGGAAGATTTTTTTATTTGATTTGTTATTTTCTTCAATAATTTCTTTTAAATCATCAACCGATTTCAGGGGAGTTTGATTTGCTGATAAAATAATATCACCAATTTGAATTCCCTTTTCAGCGGATTCGGATTTTGGATTAACTTCAATTACTAAAAGTCCTTCAATGTTAATTTCATTTTTATCTTTGTGAATTTTACTTTTAAATTCAGCAAGCGATAAACCTAGGATTTGAGCGGTTGGTTTAATGTTGGGTTTTTTATCGATAATTTTATTTTCAATTTTTTTAATTTCATTATCCTTTAATTTTTCAATGGTAATTTTTAAAGTTTTGATTTTTCCTTGGCGCAAAATTTGTAGTTTAGCAATTTTTCCAACTGGAAATTTTGCCACTGCTTTGGGTAAAAATTTCATATCTTCAATTTCTTGATCTTCAAATTTAACAATGATATCGGTTGGCAAAACTCCTGCCTTATCTGCAGGGGAGTCTTTAATTACTTCAACTACAAAAGCTCCCTTATTGCTTTCAAGCTTCATTGAATCGGCAATTTCTTGAGAAATATCTTGAACAGAAACTCCAATCCATCCACGAGTAACCTCGCCTTGATCGCGAAGTTGTTTGACGATTTGAATAACATTGTTAGAAGGAGTTGCAAAGCCAATTCCAACATTTCCACCCGATGGTGAAAATATTGCGGTGCTAACTCCAATAACCTCTCCACGAACATTAAACATTGGACCACCAGAATTTCCTTTATTGATCGCTGCATCGGTTTGAATAAATTCATCACTTTGAGTGTTGTTGATATCTCGACCTCGAGCTGAAACAATTCCAAGGGATACTGATCCACCAAGTCCATAAGGGTTGCCAATTACAATAACCCATTCGCCAATTCTGGCTTCTTGCGAATCGCCAAATGTTGCAAATTTTAATTCTTTGGTAGGGTTAATTTTTAAAAGAGCAATATCGGTTTTTTTATCAATGCCAATAATTTTGGCTTTATATTTTGTTCCATCAAATAAACTAACTGTTATATCACTAGCATCATCAATTACATGGTGATTGGTGACGATAATTCCATCCTTGGAAATTAAAAATCCCGAACCAATTGATGATAATTTTTTCTTGACCTCATTTGATCCGCGAAGTTGACGCTCAAGGTGTTTTCGTAGATCATCAAAAAGCGGAGTTTTAGGAAAATCTTCAATGAGATTATCTTCCAAACTATTGCTATTTCTTAATTCTTGAGTAGTGGTAATATTGACTACCAAAGGGAGGAGATCTTCGACAAGATCTGCAAAACTATTGGAAATAGCTTGACGAGATAAGAAATTATCAGAATTTTTTAAATTGCTTTTAGCTAAATTTTTAGCAGTTTTTTCGGAATTATTTGTGGAATTTTTTAAGGAATTATCGGAGTTCTTTTCAGCTATTTTTGGCAAAGAATTTTTATTTGCCAAACTGCTATTTTCATTGGAAGGTGAAGTGTTTGAAGAAGATTTGGCTGAATTATTTACAATGTCATTTTTATTTCCAGAATTTGACTTTGCGGAAGTTTTTTCTAAATTGTTGTTGGTAGTTTTGGAAGAAGGATTTGAAGGAGAGTTATTTTCAATTTTAGAGTTTTTTTCTAATGAAGTTTTGTCATTAGAATTTTTTTCTAAAGAGTTTTTATTTGCAGAATTTTTATCAGCAGAATTTTTATCAGCAGAATTTTTATTAGAAGGGTTTTTATCTGAAGAATTTTTATCAGCAGAATTTTTATCAATTGGGGAGTTTTTTGAAGATGATAAATTTTCTTTATTTTTGGAATTTTCTAAATTACTGGAATTATTTTTTTGAATAATATTTTTGGGAGAAAGCGAAATATTATTTTCTTGGCAATAGC
>CAMCSJ010000139.1 GCA_945878005.1 Rickettsia typhi
CATTTCGATTTAGCGATTGCCATTGGAATTATGATTGAGATCGGAGTATTGGGGCAAGAATTAATAAAAAACTTTTTCATAATCGGGGAACTTGCGCTTGATGGTTCAATTGATTCGGTTAATGGAGTAATTTCATCGGCGATTTGTGCAAATCAAAGAGGATGGGGATTAATTTGTCCTAAAAAAAATGGCAGAGAAGCTGTTTGGTCAGGCAATCCTCAAATTATTGCAACTTCCAGTATAATTGAATTAATAAACCATCTTAAGGAATTGCAAATCATTGCTAGACCTGATTTAGTAAAGATTGACGATGAAATTGATTTAGAAAATTATCCTGATTTATTAGATGTTAAAGGTCAAGATCATGCCAAGCGAGCTTTAGAAATTGCTGGAGCTGGAGGTCATAATCTGTTAATGATTGGTCCACCTGGAACTGGAAAATCAATGCTTGCATCGCGATTGATTGGAATTCTTCCTCCGCTGGAATTAATGGAAATACTTGAAATAAACATGATTGCAAGTATGAGTGATAAAATTATCGATGGGAAATTAATTACCAAAAGACCTTTTCGAGAAGTTCACCATTCCTGCTCAATGCCTGCAATGGTTGGAGGTGGAGTTCGTGCTAAACCTGGGGAAGTTTCTCTTGCTCATCGTGGAGTTTTATTTCTCGATGAATTAGCAGAATTTCCTCGTCAAGTTTTAGATTCGCTTCGACAGCCTTTGGAATCGGGTTTTATTCATATTTCGCGAGTTAATTCTCATATTACTTATCCTGCTAATTTTCAATTGATTTGTGCAATGAACCCTTGTCGATGTGGATATTTGGGAGATTCAAATCGTGAATGCAAAAAAGCTCCACTTTGCGGTGAGGAATATAAAAGTCGAATTTCTGGTCCATTACTTGATCGCATTGATATCGTAATTTATGTTGGAGGAGTAGATTTCTTTGAAGAAAAAAAATTAGATGGAGATGATTCTAAAAAAGTTAGAAACAGAATTATTCAAGCTCGAAATCTACAAAATCAAAGATATGAATCACAGATTGCTCAAGAGTTTTTTACAAATACTAACTCTGAAGTTGATGATAAAATTATTGAGCAATTTTTAATAATTACTGAGAAATTACAAAAAATTTTACAAGATTATGCAATTAAGAAAAAATTATCTAATCGAGGAATTTCAAGAATTTTAAGAGTTGCTAGAACCATTGCAGATCTGGAAAATTCTCAGGAAATTCAACAAAATCATTTGCTAGAAGCAATTGGTTATCGTCGAAATCTTTAATTAATTTATGAAAAAAATATTACTAAAAATTAAAAAAATTATTCATAAAAAATTAGATTTTTTTTATATAAATAAAATTTATTGCTATTGGTTTAATCGATTTTCTTCTTTGATTAAGGGTAATAAAAAAATTTATAGAAATGGTAAAATCTTTATCAATTTCTGCAAGAATATCACGGTTAATTTTAGTAATAATTTTAAAGAAAATTTTTCTAAAAAAAAACTAATTATTTTTTACTGGAAATTATATTGGTCAAAATTTTTATTTATTAAATTAGGGAGTTTTTATAGGAAAAAAATTCGATTTTTTTTAGGGGATTTTATGCTTATAAAAATCATCAATATTAAAAAAATATTTTTAGAATTTTTTATAAATTATGATCGCCAATTTATCAAACAAAATGCTAAATTATTTATTATTAAAATTTCTTTATACCTTGGCAATAAAGGCTTTAAGCGATATTTAAATTTTACAAATTCTTATATGAATTTTAGGAGATGCCTTGTTGTTTCAACTCTAAAATTGATGTTTTGGAAATTAACAATTTCAGCCTCATTTTTTTTGTTAAAAATCTTCAAGAATATTTCGATAAAATTGTCAATATTAAAATTGAAATGGCATAATGTTTTTAAGTTAATTTGCGATAAATTTTGTAAAATGCAAATGATGATGTTTTCAAGAATTTTTTTGGCGTTTTTTTTACAATATTTTTACAAAGATTGTAAAAAATAATTGCCGAAAAAATAAATAAAATTCGTTTAGGATTTTGTTTTATATTAACCTTAATTTTTTTTAAATGAAAAAATTATTATCTTTATTTGTTATCGCTTCATTGGTATCAGGTTTTGCAATTGCAAGCCATGCCAAAGATTCAGATGGAAAAAAACATCGCACTAAAAAAACTGAGAAATCAGTAAAGAGCGAAGATAAAACTTCCCATGAATAATTGTTAGCGATATAGAGTTTGTAAAGTGTAATAACTTGCTTAACTATTAAATTTATTTTTTGTTTTATGGTTTTATTTGTATAGTTTGAGAATTATATTTCAATGATATGAATCTAGCAGATGTTAATCTATTAGATTTCATAACTTGATTTAAATATCTGTTATGCCTTTGATTTTATTGTTTTAAGAGGTTTATTGCAAATTTAGCTTGTCTAATAAATTAAATTTTTTGATTAATGTTATTTAGATTTAAAATTACTTTTAAGAATGGCATTTATTTGCAAATTCCCGAAAGGATAAATTATTAATTAACGATCCAATAATATTAAGAAATGGCGATAGTTTTGAAACTAAGTTTTATCACTATTTTTAAGTTATAATTTCAAAATTGAAATTATAACAAATGATTATCAATTTTGATTTATGATCATCATAAGTGATCATAATTTTAAAAATAAATTTAGAAAATATGAGAAATTTTAAATTAAATTTTAGTTAATTTTTTTTAAATAATTTCATTTTTTGAATTTCAATTTTTAATTCAAAATTGTTTTCACAGAACTTTTTCATTATAGAATTTGTTCTTTAGAGCCATGAACACCAAGTTAATAAGTTGAAATTTATTTTAGGTTTTATAAAAAAACTTATCATTAAAACTTATAACTTTTGATCAAACTTAAATAAATAATCAAGATTATTATTTGGTTGATCGAGGATAATAAACTCGATGAAAATGTTAGATATTTACACCAATAATTTTCTCTAATTTAATGTAAAATTGCTATTGCA
>CAMCSJ010000140.1 GCA_945878005.1 Rickettsia typhi
GATTGCGCGCCCACGTTGCGTTGCAAGATGTTGGAGAACTCTTCAAAATCTGTGCTTTAGCAATAGGTTTTACCTTTAAGAACTTTGTTATTAATGATTATTTTTTTAATAAACTTTTTCATAATAATCCCTTAATTTCCTTAGCAAAATCATTTCTAATTCTTCTTCTTACCATCGTTATTTTAATGTCAATTCGCTTTGTTAATTCCATAAAAAAATTTAGTGCAGAATTTTTGGTTCTCGTTTTATTTTCTTGTGTTGGTGGATTAATAATGATTGCCAGTAATGATTTTTTAGTTTTCTATCTTGGCTTAGAACTTCAAGCTCTTTCTTTTTATCTTCTCTCTTCAATCAATACTAGCTCTGCTAAATCAAGCGAAGCTGGATTAAAATATTTTATTCTTGGATCTCTTGCTTCGGGAATTTTATTATATGGAATTTCTTTGATTTATGGATTTATGGGAACTACTAATTTTTCAGAAATTGCCAATCTAGTTGAGTTGCAAAAAAATGATGTTCCAGTTGGTTTTTTACTTGGTTTAATTTTAGTATTAATTGCAATGTTTTTTAAATTATCAAATGCACCATTTCATATGTGGTCACCCGATGTTTATGAAGGTTCTCCTACTATCGTTGCAACATTATTTGCAACCGTTGGAAAATTTAGTGCAGTATTAGCCTTAACCCTTTTACTTTATAATTTTTCTTGGGTAATTCTTAGTAAAATCATGGGATTGGTTGGTTTAATTTCAATTATTGTTGGAGCATTTGGTGCAATTTTCCAAAAAAACTTTAAAAGATTATTGGCCTTTAGCTCAATATCTCATGTTGGATTTATAATTTTAGGATTTGCAGGGCTTGGAAAAAATGTGGTAGTATCGGTAATTTTTTACATTTTTATTTATAGTTTAATAACCATCGGATCATTTGGTTTTTTAAACTTGATTACTAGCAAAAATCAAATTGATAATGATGAAGAGGATAATAAAATTTTTAAAATCTCATCCTTATCAGGACTTTCCAAGACTAATCCTGTTATGGCATTATGCTTATCTTTGTTAATGTTTTCATCAGCAGGAATTCCTCCTTTAGCAGGTTTCTTCTCTAAATTTTATATTATTTCTGCAACCATTTCTAGCGGATTTTTAATCCTTGCAATTATTGCAATTATTTTTTCAGTAGTAAGTGCATTTTATTATTTAAGAATTATCAAAATTATATATTTTGATAAACCTAAGGACATCATGGTTATCGATGATTCATTGGCAATTAAAGCAATTATAATTTTTTCAACATTCTTAAATTTCGTGATGTTATTTTTTATTGAAAATATTTTTACATTGTTAAATGGTTTTATGCTTTAGAAAAAAATATGGTAAAATTAACTCAAAAAACCGATAAACCTCTTATTGGGGAAATCATTGTTTCACCAGATAAATCAATATCTCATCGTTCATTAATCTTTGCTAGTATTGCTAATGGTAAAACTAAAATTAAAAATATTTTAGAAGGACATGATGTTATCAATACTGCTAATGCTTTAAGATTAATGGGTGTGGAAATTAATAAGAAATCTGATCATTGGGAAGTAAATGGTAGTGGACTTCTTGGACTTATGGAACCTAGTGATATTTTAGATTTAGGAAATTCTGGAACTTCAACTAGATTATTGGCAGGATTAGTTTGTCCTTATAATTTTACCACTTTTTTCACGGGAGATAATTCGCTTAGAAAAAGACCGATGAAGCGAATTTTCAAACCCATTAGTGATTTTGGTGCAAAAATTATTTCTCGTCAAAATGACTTGCTTCCTTTTGCAATAATTGGTGCAAAAAATCCATTGCCAATTGATTTTTATATGGATATTCCTTCCGCTCAAGTAAAAAGTTGTGTATTATTGGCAAGTCTTGCAACTCAAGGAATTACCACAATTATTGAACCAGAAAAATGTCGAGATCACAGTGAAATAATGATTCGTTATTTAGGTTTGAAATTACAAACTCAAAAATTTGAAAATGGTTTAAAACATAGCTTGCAAGGTTTGCAGGAATTTGATGCTAAAGATTTTTTAATTCCTAATGATATTTCTTCGGCTAGTTTTTTTATTGTTGCAGGACTTTTAATTAAAAATTCTAAAATAATTTTAAAAAATGTTGGACTTAATCCTTTAAGAATTGGAATTATCACAACTCTAATTGAAATGGGTGGAAATATTTTGCTTGATAATATTAGCCAAATTAACGGCGAACAAGTTGGAGATATTATCGTTGAATATAGCAAATTATCCGCAGTAAATGTTAATCACGATCGAGTTTCATCAATGATCGATGAATTCCCAATCCTTGCTATTGCCTGTGCAAATGCTAAAGGAGTTTCTAAGCTTAATGGTTTAGCAGAATTAAAAACCAAAGAAAGTAATCGTCTTTTAATGATTGCAAATAATTTAGAAAAATGCGGAGTTCCAATTAAAATGACTAGTGATTCTCTGGAAATATCTGGTGATTTTAAAATGCCAAAAAATCGAGTTTCGATCTCTACAGCTATGGATCATCGCATTGCAATGTCATTCTTAATTATGGGTTTAACACTCGATAATGGTGTTGAAATTGATGATGATGAAATGATAATGACTAGTTTTCCTAATTTTAATGAAATTATCTCGAAAATTATTTAGCAAAATTATTTAATAATTTAAAATACAAAATAAGTAATTTATACCTAATCTCTGTTTATTCCAAGCTCTTTAAAGTTGTAATTAATTCATCATTTTTTAAAACTAATATTAAATATCTTCTAAATATATTTAAATCACTAAAATAAACTATTTATTTATTGCTTTTAATTTTAATTAAAATATTTTACATAGTAAATTTATTCTTAAACTAAATACATTTCCATAGGATAAATAGAATAAAAATTAGTTAATATTTACTAATTAAAGAAATTAATATATACAAACAAAAATGACAAATTATGTTGATGACACTGCTTCTTTAGATTATGTCATTGAAAG